>NZ_JBHJTL010000026.1:0-91212 GCF_042264065.1 Streptomyces sp. NPDC056222
CCTTGTCGGCGCGGGCCCCCTTCCCGTACGGACGTCAGTCCTGCTTCTTCCTTCGTGTGCCGAAGACGATCTCGTCCCAGCTCGGGACCGCCGCGCGGCGGCCCGGGCGGACGCCGTCGGCCTCGGCCTGGCGGTCCGTGGTGCCCGTCAGGCGGTCGCGGTGGCCCGAGACCGCGCGGGGCATCAGGACGTCGGCGTAGGCCGAGCCCGCGCCGGCCGAGGCCGCCGGAGCCGGGGGCTCCTCCGCCTCGGGCTCGTCGGAGGGCTCGGTCGAGGACGGCTCGGGGTTCCGGTCCGGGACGACCATGTCGCCACGGAAGCTCGGCACGGCCTCCAGGAGGCTGGTGAGCGAGTCCCGCTCCTCCTCCGGCTCGGCCACCGGCGCGGGCCGCTCCATCTGGCGGTCGAGCGCGCGGTCCAGCGGCCTGTCCCGCGGCAGCCGGGCGATGCGCGGCACGAAGGGGAAGCTGGGCTCCGGCGCGGCGGCGATCGTGTCGTCCGTCTCGCCGATCAGCGAGCGCGCCTCGTCGTCCACGGCCTGGACGAGCCGCCTGGGCGGGTCGTACGTCCAGCTCGCCGTGTGGACCTCGCCGGCCACCCGGTAGACGAGCAGCACCTCCCAGGTGCCGTCGTCACGACGCCAGGAGTCCCACTGCACGGTGTCCTTCTCGGCGCCGCGCAGCAGCAGCCGCTCCTGCACCGCCTCGCCGAGCTGCGGCCCGGTGTTCTCCCCGGGCCTGCGCACGGGGGTCTTGCGGGCCCGCTCCGCCATGAACGCCCGCTCCGCGAGCACGGGGCCCTCGAAGCGCCGCACGCGGTCGACGGGGATGCCTGCGAGCTGGGCGACCTCCTCCGCGGAGGCACCGGCCCGTATCCGTGCCTGGATGTCGCGGGGGCGGAGGTGGCTCTCCACCTCGATCTCGATCTGACCGAGCCGTGCGCGGTCGTTCCGCACGGCGGCGCGCAGCCGCTCGTCGATCGGAAGCGTGTACTCCGTGCTGTCAGCAGCCTTCAGCACCAGTCGTGTGCCGTCGTTGGAGACGGCCACGACACGCAGTTCGGGCATGGGGACCTCCCGGGTGGTGCCTGCCGACGTCACGTGCGTCGCTGCTTCCGCTAGTCGAGTGTGGCCTGCCCGGGTGCAGCCTGCCACAACCTTGCCGAGTTGCCCGGCGTGTCGGGCATGGACCCTGGAACGCCGTTATGGCACGGTTACCTATTTACGACGCAGAGTGACCGGCGGTCACGCTGTGCGACAGGAATCCGTGCGGTGCCACGGCGCCGCCGGTTCGAGTGCCACTTTCGGCCCCCTCCCGTAGACCCCGAGCACCCTTGCGAGAGCCCGGACCCAGGGCTCGACACAGTACTCCATTCGGGCCACCTGGGTGGACCGGCACGCCGCCCAACTTCTCCGGAGGTACGGGAGTTGAGTCTCCGCGACCTTTGCCCGTACGTGTCCCTCTTCACAGAACCAGCGGAAACGGAACTATTCACTTCGCCCATTTGTCCCTTGTGGGTGCATGGTTGAACGGATGAGCAGGCAAGGGCGAGGCATGGATCAGGCGAAGGACGAGAAGAAGAAGCGGATCGACCTCAGCGTCGCCCAGGTCTCCGGCAGCGCGGTCGCCGCCGTCGTCGCCGCCAAACTCGCCTCCACCCTCGGCGTGTACGGCACGATCCTCGGCGCCGGTGTGATCAGTGTCATCGCGACCTGCGGCGGCTCTGTCTTCCAACACCTCTTCAAGCGCACGGGAGAGCAGATACGGGAGGTCGCCGTCCACTCGGAGCCGTCGAAGGCCGCGGGGCCCGCGGTCCGGCAGGCGGCCAACCGTACGCAGGTGTTCGCGACCGTCGGCGCGCCCGGGCCGGCCCCGTACGGCGACGAGTTCGGGGACGAGTTCGGCGAGGCCACCACGCACGGCACCCGCGTCCGCGGCTGGAAGCGCTCCGGCATCGCCGCGGCGCTCGTCTTCCTGGTCGCCATGGGCGGCATCACCGGCTACGAACTGATCTCCGATCAGGACTTCAGCGGCACCAAGGGGAGCACGACCTTCGGCTCGGTCGTCCGGGGCGACGGCGGCGGCAGGACCGAGCCCTCGACCGGTGCGACGCCCTCGCAGCAGCCGCGGACCGAGCGGCAGCGCGAGCGGGACGAGAGCGGCGGCGGTACCGGCACGCAGTCACCAGGGGCCGGTGGCACCACCTCCGACCCTGCGCCGACGCCCTCGCGCTCGACCGGGGGCGATCCGGAGCCCACACCCACCCCGACGCCCACGCCCACCGACACGACGCCGACGCCGACCCCGACCGGGACCCCGTCCACCGGCACCGATGCCGGCGGACAGGAGATCCCGGCCGAGTGATCGTCAGTCGCCCAGCACCCGGCGCAGATAGTCGTTGGCGAATAGCCGACCCGGGTCCAGCCGGTCACGCAGCGCCGTGAACTCGGCGAAGCGCGGATAGACCTCGGAGAAGTACGCGGCGTCCCGGGTGTGCACCTTGCCCCAGTGCGGCCGGCCGCCGTGCGCGGTCATGATGCGCTCCACGGCGGTGAAGTACCCGCGGTGGGGCGTGCCCTTGTAGAGGTGCACGGCGATGTACGCGGTCTCCCGGCCCGAGGCCGTGGAGAGCGCGATGTCGTCGGCCGGCGCCGTCCGCACCTCCACCGGGAAGCTCACCTTCAGCGGCGAGCGCTCGACCATGTCCTTCACCTCGCGCAGCGCCGCGACGGCCGCCTCGCGCGGCAGGGCGTACTCCATTTCGAGGAAGCGCACCCGGCGCGGGGAGGTGAAGACCTTGTACGGGATGTCGGTGTACGTACGGGCCGACAGGGCGCGGCTCGAGATCTTCGCGAGCGAGGGGATCACCGGAGGCACGGCCCGGCCGAGCGAACAGGCGAGCTGGAAGACCCCGTTGGAGAGCAGCTCGTCCTCTATCCAGCCGCTGATCCGTCCGGGCGGTGCGGCGGGGCCTGCGCTGCGGTTGTTGCGCTTGGTGTTGCAGTTGTCGGTGTGCGGGAACCAGTAGAACTCGAAGTGCTCGTTCTCCGCGTGCAGCGCGTCGAACTCCGAGGTGACCCGGTCGAAGGTCATCGGCTCCTCGCGCGCGCTGAGCAGGAAGACCGGCTCCACGGCGAAGGTGATCGCCGTGACCACGCCGAGCGCGCCGAGTCCGATCCGGGCGGCCGCGAAGACCTCCGGATTCTCCTTCTCCGAACAGGTCATCAGCTGCCCGTCCGCGGTGACCAGCTCCAGCTCCCGGATCTGTGCGGCGATGGAGGCCGAGTCGCGGCCGGTGCCATGGGTGCCCGTGGAGGTGGCCCCGGCGACCGTCTGCTCCATGATGTCGCCCATGTTCGTGAGCGACAGGCCCTCCCGGGCCAGCGCCACGTTGAGCCGCTTGAGCGGAGTGCCGGACTCCACGGTGACCGTCATCGCCTCGCGGTCGATGCGCCGGATGCCCGTCAGCAGGTCCGGCCGGACCAGCACGCCGTCCGTGGCTGCGATCGAGGTGAAGGAGTGACCGGTGCCGACCGTCTTCACCCGCAGCCCGTCCGCGGCCGCCTTCGTGACGGCGTCGGCCAACTCCTCGGCCGAGGCCGGGCGCACCTCCCGCACCGGACGGGAGGTGACGTTCCCCGCCCAGTTACGCCACGGGCTGCTCACCGTCCCGGTGCTCTCCGACCGCTGTGACTGCCCCCTGCTCGTCCCGCTCACGCTGCCCCTCCCGTGTCGGCACCGGCTGCCGCAGCCGGTGGTAGCCCAGGAGACCCACCAGGACCGCGAGCGCGCCCGAGACGACGGGCACCACGTACGCCGCTTCCGCACCCGAGGCGTCGACCACCCAGCCGGCGGCCGAGGAGCCGAGCGCCACACCGATCGCGAGCCCGGTCCCTGTCCAGGTCATGCCTTCGGTCAGCTTGGTGCGAGGCACGTGTGCTTCGACGAGGGCCATGGTGGTCACCATCGTCGGTGCGATGGACAGGCCCGCGACAAAGAGCGCCACGGCCAGCAACGGCAGGTTCCCGGCCAGTAGGAGGGGGATCATACTCACGGCCATCGCGCAGACGCCCAGCAGCCACCTGCGCGACGGCTCGCCCTTGAGGTGGAGCAGGCCGAAGACGGCGCCGGCCAGACAGGAGCCCAGAGCGTAGACCGCGAGCACCAGACTGGCGGCGGCCTTGCTGCCCTGCTCCTCCGCGAAGGCCACCGTCACCACGTCCACCGAGCCGAAGATCGCGCCGGTGGCGACGAAGGCGAGGGCCAGGACCTGAAGGCCGGGGGAGCGGAGCGCGGAACCGCCTGAGCTCCCGTCGCTCGGGTGCGGCTTGGGCTCGGTGGCGCGAAGCGAGGTCAGCCAGAAGACGCCGATGGCGAGGAAGACGGCCGCGAAGAGCGGGCCGGCCTCGGGGAACCAGATGGTCGACAGGCCGATGGAGATGATCGGGCCGAAGATGAAGCACACCTCGTCGACGATCGACTCCCAGGAGTACGCGGTGTGCAGCCGGCGCGCCTCCCCCTGGTAGATGTCCGCCCAGCGCGCCCTGGTCATGGCGCCGAGGCTCGGCACGCAGCCGATCACGGCGGTGAAGACGAACAGGGTCCAGTCCGGCGCGCCCTGCTGGACACAGAGCAGCAGACCGGCGGCAGCGACCAGCGACACGAGGGTCACGGGACGCAGCACACGGCGCTGTCCGTGCCTGTCGACCAGCCGCGATACCTGGGGGCCCAGCACGGCGGCGGACATGGCCATGGTCGCGGAGAGCGCGCCCGCGAGGCCGTACCTCCCCGTCACCTGGGAGATCATGGTGACGATGCCGATGCCCATCATGGACAGCGGCATCCGGCCGATGAAACCGGCGACCGAGAACGATCTGGTGCCGGGCGCCGCGAAGATCGCGCGGTAGGGACTGGGCAAGAGGATCTCCGGGCGTCAGCTCAACACGTGTAATTAATAGCTAAAGCCTACGGTGTTGAACTGAATGCCGCAGCCGCATTGTTCGGTCGGGGCGCGCCATCGGCCGTCAGCGACGGATGGGAGGATCGGTGCCATGTCCGATCAGCACGATCCCGCCCCGTACGACGCCCTTCTGCTGCTCTCCTTCGGCGGCCCCGAGGGCCCGGACGACGTCGTCCCGTTCCTCGAGAACGTCACCCGCGGCCGAGGCATTCCGAAGGAGCGGCTCAAGGAAGTGGGGCAGCACTACTTCCTCTTCGGTGGCGTCAGCCCGATCAACGACCAGAACCGCGCGCTGCTCGACGCGTTGCGGGCGGACTTCGCGGCGGCCGGCCTCGACCTGCCGGTCTACTGGGGAAACCGGAACTGGGCGCCGTACCTCACCGACACCCTGCGGGAGATGGTCACCGACGGCAGGCGACACATCGCCGTCCTGACCACCAGCGCCTACGCCTCGTACTCCGGCTGCCGTCAGTACCGCGAGAATCTCGCCGACGCGCTCTCGGAGCTGGAGGCGGAGGGGCTCCCGCTGCCCCGGGTCGACAAGCTCCGGCACTACTTCAACCACCCCGGCTTCGTCGAGCCCATGGTCGAGGGAGTGCTCGCCTCGCTGGCCGACCTCGACGAGTCCGTCCGGGCCGGCGCCCACCTCGCCTTCACCACCCACTCGATCCCCGAATCGGCGGCCGACTCCTCAGGCCCCGCCGGCGAGCACGGAGAGGGCGGCGCCTATGTGAAGCAGCACCTCGACGTGGCCCGGGTGATCGTCGACGAGGTCCGCAGGAAGACCGGTGTCGAGTACCCCTGGGAGCTCGTCTACCAGTCCCGCAGCGGCGCCCCGCACATCCCCTGGCTGGAACCGGACATCTGCGAGCACCTGGAGGAGCTGCAAGGCGCCGGGGTCCCGGCAGCCGTGATGGTCCCGATCGGCTTCGTCTCGGACCACATGGAGGTGCTGTACGACCTCGACACCGAGGCCACCGCCAAGGCCGCCGAGCTGGGGCTCCCGGTCCGGCGCTCCGCGACCGTCGGAGCCGACCCGCGCTTCGCGGCGGCGGTACGGGACCTCGTCCTGGAGCGCGCGGGGAGCGAGCGCGGTGCCCGGGTGGAGCGCTGCGCGCTCGGCGCCCTCGGGCCCTCCCACGACCTCTGCCCCATCGGCTGCTGCCCGGCGAGGGCGGAGCGGCCCGCGGCGGCCGGAGCCGACAGCCCGTACGCATAAGGAGTGCTTGTGACCGAGCCCGTGAACCCTGTGCCGACCGACCCTCTGCTCACCGAGTTGCTCGACCTCGCCCTGGAGGCGGGACGCCTGGCCGGCGCCCTGCTGCGCGACGGCAGGCCGGACGACCTGGCGGTGGCGAAGACGAAATCCAGCCCGATCGACGTCGTCACCGAGATGGACATCGCCGCCGAGAAGCTGATCACCGGCTTCCTCTCCGAGCACCGGCCCGACGACGGCTTCCTCGGCGAGGAGGGCGCCGCCAGCCCCGGCACCAGTGGGGTCCGCTGGGTGATCGACCCGCTCGACGGCACCGTGAACTATCTCTACGGGCTGCCGACCTGGGCCGTCTCCATCGCCGCCGAGCGCGACGGCGAGACGGTCGTCGGTGTGGTCGAGGCGCCCCTGCGGAACGAGACGTACCGGGCCGTGCTCGGTGGCGGCGCGTACGTGGGGGAGCGCCGGCTGGCCGTCCGTCCCGCGCCCCCGCTGGAGCAGGCGCTGATCTCCACCGGCTTCGCCTACGTCCAGACCCGCCGAGCCCGCCAGGCCGACATCGCGCAGCGCATGATCCCGCGTCTGCGCGACATCCGCCGCGGCGGATCGGCCGCCATCGACCTCTGCGACGTCGCCGCGGGCTGTCTCGACGGCTACTACGAGCGCGGACTCAACCCGTGGGACCTCGCCGCCGGCGACCTGATCGCCCGCGAGGCGGGCGCCCTGACCGGTGGACGGCCCGGAGAGCGCCCGTCGGGCGAGCTGACGATCGCCGCCCCACCGGGGGTCTTCGAGCCGCTCCAGCAGCTCCTGGAGGAGTTCGGGGCCTGGCGCGACTAGAGGCGAGGACCGCCCATGCGAAGGGGCCCCGGTGTCGTCGACACCGGGGCCCCTTCCATGTCAGGGGTCAGGCGCTGGCGGCGCCGACCTCGACGCCGTGCTCGGCGGCCAGGCGGTGCAGGTCGTCGAGCTCGGCCTGCTCGACCTCCGCGAGGAAGTCGTCGCCCGTCTCGCGTGCCCGTGTGAGGTCGGTCTGCGCAGTCCTTATGCGCTGCAGCAGTCCTGCGGTGAAAGCGTCCATCGTGCGCCCCCTCGTCATGGGTCGGTGGCACGGGGGTGTGCCGAAGGTGGGGTGGATCACACGCTGCAACCTCTGGGGGACAGAGCGGCTTGTGGCGCGCCACATACAGGGCGTGATCGCGGGGTGTGCAGACGTCCTCCCCACGCCCTTCCTCACAGAAACCTCAACTGGCCCGTGAATCCGGTGAATTCTCCGCGCGCCCCTCTCCGAGCCACTCGTGCCCCCACACGCCCCCTCGTCGCCCGCGTGCCCTCCCGCTCCTGCCCGTAGGCCGCCTTACAGCCGGTTTACGCGCGTACCGGGCAGGATGGATACGCACAGTCAGTGCTCAAGAACCGCCCGGGTCCGCGTGAGGGACGAGGGCTCTCAGGAAGGAATGACAGACGTGCGCGTACTCGTCGTCGAGGACGAGCAGCTGCTCGCCGATGCGGTGGCCACCGGACTGCGCCGGGAGGCCATGGCAGTCGACGTCGTGTACGACGGCGCCGCCGCCCTCGAGCGCATCGGGGTGAACGACTACGACGTGGTCGTCCTCGACCGGGACCTCCCCCTGGTCCACGGCGACGACGTCTGCCGCAAGATCGTCGAGCTGGGGATGCCCACCCGGGTCCTGATGCTCACGGCTTCCGGCGACGTCAGCGACCGTGTGGAGGGCCTGGAGCTGGGAGCCGACGACTACCTCCCCAAGCCCTTCGCCTTCACCGAGCTCACCGCGCGCGTGCGGGCCCTCGGCCGGCGCACCACGGTTCCGCTGCCGCCCGTCCTGGAGCGGGCCGGCATCAAGCTCGACCCGAACCGCCGCGAGGTCTTCCGCGACGGCAAGGAGGTGCAGCTCGCACCGAAGGAGTTCGCCGTCCTGGAGGTCCTGATGCGTAGCGAGGGTGCGGTCGTCTCGGCCGAGCAGCTTCTGGAGAAGGCCTGGGACGAGAACACGGACCCCTTCACCAACGTCGTACGGGTCACGGTGATGACCCTGCGCCGCAAGCTCGGCGAGCCGCCCGTCATCGTGACGGTCCCCGGCTCCGGATACCGGATCTGACCCGGTGGCCGCCACCCCCGCGCCCCCTCAGGCGCCCCCGAAGCCGACCTGGGACCCCAGGGACCCGGTCAGGCCGCTGCTCCGTCCGACGATCCGGATACGGCTCACGCTCCTGTACGGCGGCATGTTCCTGATCGCCGGCATCCTGCTGCTGTCGATCATCTATCTGTTCACCGCGCAGGCTCTGGGCGACAGCGCCTCGGAGCTGCCCTTCAAGGTGGTCAAGGGCGAGGTCCAGCCGACCACCTCCTGGTGCCAGCTGCCCGCCACGGGAACCGGGGAGCAGCTCAACGAAGCCGTCTCCGCCTGCCTCCAGCACCAGCGGGACCTGGCGCTGGGCGACCTCCTGCGCCGCTCCCTGTTCGCCCTCCTGGGCCTGAGCATCATCGCCTTCGCCTTCGGCTACGCGATGGCCGGCCGGGTTCTCTCCCCGCTCGGCCGGATCACCCGGACCGCCCGCCAGGTGGCCGGATCCGATCTGGCACGGCGCATCGAGCTGGACGGCCCGGACGACGAGCTGAAGGAGCTCGCGGACACCTTCGACGAGATGCTGGAGCGTCTGGAGCGTGCCTTCACCGCCCAGCAGCGCTTCGTCGCGAACGCCTCGCACGAGTTGCGCACCCCGCTGGCGATCAACCGCACGCTCCTCGAGGTGCATCTCTCGGACCCCGGGGCGCCCGTGGAGCTCCAGCAGCTCGGCAAGACCCTGCTGGCCACCAACGAGCGCAGCGAGCAGCTGGTGGAGGGCCTGCTGCTGCTGGCCCGCAGCGACAACCAGATCGTGGAGCGCAAGCCCGTGGACCTCGCCGAGGTCGCCTCGCGCGCCATCGACCAGGTGCGCGCGGAGGCCGTGGCCAAGGGCGTGGAGATCCGCGGTGAGCGGGAGGCTGCCGTCGTCCAGGGCAACGGCGTCCTGCTCGAGCGGATCGCCCTGAACCTGGTCCAGAACGCCGTGAGGTACAACGTGGCCGAAGGAGGCTGGGTCGAGGTCACCACCGAGACCGAGCGCGGCCAGGCGGTCCTCATCGTCTCGAACACGGGTCCCGTGGTTCCCGCGTATGAGATCGACAACCTTTTCGAGCCGTTCAGAAGGCTGCGGCAGGAGCGGACGGGGAGCGACAAGGGAGTCGGTCTCGGCCTGTCGATCGCGCGATCCGTCGCACGGGCCCATGGTGGCCGTATCATCGCGGAGCCCCGCGAAGGCGGCGGTCTCGTGATGCGTGTCACTCTCCCGATCTGACACACTTCGGGTACCAGCCGGTTCCGTTCGCTTTGCGCGGAATTCCCGGATCCCGTTTCTGAGACGCTCATGTGTGATCGATCACAGGAGCGAGCATCCGGCTCTCTACTCTCCGTGATTGAGAAATCCCTCGGAAAACCCGGAAAAGTCCGGGTTTCCGGGGGGCTGGATGACGGGAAGTACACGGGGTGGCGCCCGTGAAGGACGGCAGGTGGACCGTGTACGGTCCCGTTCGCCACCCAAAGCCGATCACTCGTGAGAGGGCCGGTTGGGTGTCGATTGAGTAACAGACCTTGATGTGAGGCAAAATCTCCGCCTCGGGTCGGGCACAAGTCCGGCCTCTCACGCGTTACGTGCGCTGGAGACACCGCAACCACCCAGAGGGGGAGAGCGACATGGCAACGGATTACGACACCCCACGCAAGACCGACGACGACGTCGATTCGGACAGCCTTGAGGAACTGAAGGCTCGCCGGAACGACAAGTCGACCTCGACGGTCGACGTCGACGAGTTCGAGGCCGCAGAAGGCCTGGAGCTCCCCGGCGCCGATCTGTCGAACGAGGAGCTCGCCGTACGAGTCCTGCCCAAGCAGGCCGACGAGTTCACCTGCATGAGCTGCTTCCTCGTGCACCACCGCAGCCAGCTGGCACGAGAGAAGAACGGCCAGCCGATCTGCCGCGACTGCGACTGAGGTCGCTCTGCCGTGGCAGGCGACTCACCGTCTCGGAAGCGACGCTTCCGGCTTCCTGGGAGGCCGGAGGCGTATCAGGGCGGCTCGGACCCGGCGGAGGGTGCTCAGGAGGCCCCTGAAGCCGAGCAGAGCGCCCTCCTGCCCTCTCTCGGCGCACGTGACGACGGGCGGGGCCCCTCGGCCTCGCTCGAAGCAGTCGTCACGACCGGGACGGCCGGAACGACGGAGCCGGTGGATCGGGAGGCCCCGCGTGGCGGGCGCCGTCTCGACGCCGTCAGGCGCGTCGCCGATCCGGCGCGCGCACAGCTGGACCGTATGAAACTCGACCGCGCGCGGATCGACGCCGTCAAACGCGGCGTGAAGCGTGGCGGCGAGAGCGCCAAAGCCGGGATCGGCTATCTCGCCGACCGGCTCATCGAGATCGCCCCGCGCATTCCCGTCCGGGACCTGGCGACCCTGCGCAGGCACTTTCCGGGCATGGGGCCCGAGCAGATCGCCGACAAGCTCGTCGCGGGCGCAGCCAACGCCAGCTCGACGGTCGGCGCGGGCATCGGCGCCGCCGCGATGCTGCCCGTACCCCCCGCGATGCCGGCCGAGCTCGCGGCGGAGATCACCGGAGTCGCCGCGATCGAGCTCAAGCTCATCGCCGAGCTGCACGAGGTGTACGGCCTGCGGCCGCCCGGCACGCTCACCCAGCGGTCGACCGCGTATCTGACCTCCTGGACGGAGGAACGGGGCATCGACCCCACCAAGCCGACCACCGTCAACGCGGCGCTCGGCGGGCAGCTCAAGCGAGAACTGCGTCAGCAGATCATGAAGCGCATGGTGCGCAACCTGCCCAACCTGATGCCGTTCATGGTCGGTGCCGCCGTCGGCGCGGTGATGAACCGCCGCGACACCAAGAAGCTCGCCCAGCACGTCCGCAAGGACCTGCGGAGGCGCCAGGTGCCCTGGAGCGCCCTGGAGGAGCTGCCCCCGCTGGAGCAGCCCGAGAACCCCAAGGAGATCGGCTTCTAGCCCTCGCAGGCCCGGACCTCGGCGGTCATGGCCTCACTGGTCCCGGCCTCGGCGTCGCCCGGGTTCTCCGTGCGTGCGGCCTCCAGGGCCGCGACGAGGCCCTCCGGGTCACGGCTGGACAGATAGACGTAGGGCGTCGGGTCCGCCGGGTCCGTCACCTCGACCCGGACCGCGCGCGGGACATAGCTGCGCAGCAGCATGAAGGCGCGCGGGTCGGCCTTGAACGTGCGCCAGGCGCGCGCCTCCTCCGCGTCCAGTACCTCCGGCGCACCCAGCGCCGAAACCGGGATCCGCGCGTCGCCCGCCACCAGCGAACCGGCCACCACCCGGATCCGGGCCGAGCCGTACGAGGAGACGACGACCGCCGCCAGCGCCGTCGCGACGAGCAGCCCGCCCAGCGTCGGGACCGTGCCCAGCGGGAACGTCACCAGACCGCCGGACAGACCCAGCAGAGCCGTGATCACCCACCAGGAGCGGGGGGCGGTCAGACGTTCGTCGAAGCGCGGCGCGGAAGGCGGTACGGAAGGCTGCATACGTCCAAGCTTGGCACGGCGCGACCTGCGCCCGGCCTCGCGGGTAAGGTCTGCGGCTGTGACTGCAACATCTGCCGCCCTCACCCCGCCGGCCGACGCCATACCGCCGGTACGCCACCCCGACGCGCCCGCCCCCGGCGAGCTCCTCGGCGCGCACTACGAGTACTGCTTCGGGTGCGGCGGCGGGCAGCCCCACGGTCTGCATCTGGAGGCCCGGGCCGGTGAGGGCGTGACCGTCACCGCCGAGTTCACCGTGACCCCCGACCACCAGGGTGCCCCCGGACTCGCGCACGGCGGCGTCCTCGCCACGGCGCTCGACGAGACCCTCGGCTCCCTGAACTGGCTGCTCCGGGTCATCGCCGTCACCGGCCGACTCGAGACCGACTTCGCGCGGCCCGTTCCGGTCGGCACAGTCCTGCACCTGGAGGCCGCGGTCACCGCCGTGCACGGACGCAAGATCTACTCGACCGCCACCGGCCGGATCGGCGGGCCCGACGGCCCCGTCGCGGTCCGCGCCGACGCCCTCTTCATCGAGGTCAAGGTCGACCACTTCATCGACAACGGCCGCCCGGAGGAGATCCAGGCCGCCATGTCCGACCCCGACCAGGTCCGGCGCGCCCGCGCCTTCGAGGTGAACCCCTGATGCGCAACCCTGTCGACGTCCTGATCCGGCGCCTGGACCCCGAGGTGCCGATCCCGGCCTACGGCCACCCCGGCGACGCCGGAGCCGATCTCGTGACCACCGAGGCGGCCGTCCTGGCCCCCGGGGAGCGGGTCGTGCTGCCCACCGGGGTCTCCATCGCCCTGCCCGACGGCTACGCCGCCTTCGTTCACCCTCGCTCCGGGCTCGCTGCCAGGTGCGGAGTCGCCCTCGTGAATGCCCCGGGGACGGTGGATGCCGGGTACCGTGGAGAGATCAAGGTGATCGTGGTCAATCTCGACCCGCGCGAAAGCGTGCGGTTCGAACGGTTCGACCGGATTGCCCAACTGGTCGTCCAGCAGGTCGAGAAGGTGCGCTTCCACGAGGTGGCGGAGCTTCCCGGCTCGGCGCGGGCCGAGGGGGGCTTCGGGTCCACCGGCGGTCATGCCGCTGTGGACGGCACAACGGGTGGGAATCGATACGCTTCGGTCGTATCCGACCGGGAAGGACAGTGACGTGTTCGGACGTCGCAAGAAGAGCGGTGCCGCTGAGGACGCAGCGGGCGAGGCCGAGCAGGTCGTCGACGAGGTCGGCACCGACGGTAAGGACACCCCGCGTCGGGTGAATCTTCCGCCGGCCCCCCGCCCCGACGGGCCGTGGGACATCTCCGAGGTCTCCAAGCCCGAGGACGGGCGGGTGGACCTGGGTGGCATCTTCGTACCCGGTGTGGAGGGCATGGAGCTGCGGGTCGAGGTGGCGGGCGACGCGATCGTCGCGGCGACCGTCGTCCTGCGCGACAGCGCCGTGCAGCTGCAGGCCTTCGCCGCGCCCAAGAAGGAAGGCATCTGGGGCGAGGTCCGTGAGGAGATCGCTTCCGGCATCACCCAGCAGGGCGGTGTCATCGACGAGGTCGAGGGCCCGCTGGGCTGGGAGCTGCGGGCCCAGGTCCCGGTGCAGCTGCCCGACGGCACCGGCGGTGTGCAGCTGGTGCGTTTCGTGGGTGTCGACGGACCCCGCTGGTTCCTGCGCGGAGTGATCTCCGGCCAGGGAGCGGTGCAGCCGGAGGCCGCCGGTCTGCTGGAGCAGATCGTGCGGGACACCGTCGTGGTCCGTGGCGACGGCCCGATGGCCCCGCGCGACCCGATCGTCCTCAAGCTCCCGAACGACGCGCAGATGGTGCCCGACGGTGTCCAGCAGGAGGAGCAGGAAGGCTCGCGCTTCTCCGGCGGCATGGGCCAGCTTCAGCGCGGACCGGAGATCACCGAGGTCCGCTGAACCCCTGATTCCATGAGGCCGGTGGGCCGCATTCCGAACACGTTGTCCGGAATGCGGCCCACCGGCGTTTCCCGGACCCTGGCCCGGCGGCCCCTCCGCGGCACATACTGACGGGCGCACACGTTCGACGAGGGGGAGTTCGGGGATGAGTGACAGCAGCGCGCGGTCCGGCACGGCGGTGGTCGAGGACCCGTCCGGCGGACCCATGGTCCGGGTCGAGAACCTGCACCGCTCGTACGGTACGGGCGCGGCGGCCGTCCATGCCCTGCGCGGGGTCTCCTTCGACATCCCGCGCGGCGAGCTCGTCGCGCTCAAAGGCCGCTCCGGTTCCGGCAAGACCACCCTGCTCAACCTGGTCGGCGGCCTCGACAGCCCCGACGACGGCCGGATCACCATCGGCGGCACGGACCTCGCGGAGCTCGGCGAGGACGGACTCCTGGAGCTTCGCCGGGACCGTATCGGCTTCATCTTCCAGTCCTTCGGGCTCATCCCGATCCTCACCGCGGCGGAGAACGTCGGCGTGCCTCTCCGGCTGCGCAGGGCGGATCCGAAGGAGCGGGAGGAGCGGATCGCGCTCCTCCTCGCACTGGTCGGCCTCGCCGACCACGCGGCCCAGCGGCCCGGCGAACTCTCCGGCGGCCAGCAGCAGCGCGTCGCCATCGCCCGCGCCCTGGCCAACAGGCCGGCCCTGCTGATCGCCGACGAGCCGACGGGCCAGCTCGACGCCGAGACCGGGCTCGCGGTGATGGAGCTCCTGCGCGCGGTGGTCCGCAGCGAGGGCGTCACGGCGCTGGTGGCCACGCACGACACCCAGCTTCTGGGGCTCGCGGACCGGGTGCTGGAACTGGGCGACGGCGAGATCATCGAGCACTGACGACGGAGTAGTCGCGCGCCGGGGATCCTGGATATCGGACATCAGACATTGAATATTGGATCTGATATCCATTCTTCGATCCCGCGCGGGACGGATATCGGATCCACATCAGGATCCCGTCAATACGGCCCCCGGGCCTTGCCCCTCGTGCAGAATGTCCGTTTCGCTGGACGTAAGGTCATGCCATGGGACGCGGCAAGCTACGGATCTACCTGGGTGCGGCACCGGGCGTCGGCAAGACGTACGCGATGCTCTCCGAGGGCCATCGGCGGGTCGAGCGCGGCACGGACTGTGTCGTCGCCTTCGTCGAGCACCACGACCGTCCCCGTACGGAAGTCATGCTGCACGGCCTCGAGCAGGTGCCGCGCCGCACCCTCGCGTACCGCGACACCACCTTCACCGAGATGGACGTCGACGCGGTCCTGGCCAGGAAGCCGGCCGTCGCGCTCGTCGACGAACTCGCCCACACCAACGTCCCGGGCTCCCGCAACGGCAAGCGCTGGCAGGACATAGAGGAGCTGCTCGCCGCCGGGGTCGACGTCATATCGACGGTCAACATCCAGCACCTCGAATCCCTGGGCGACGTCGTCGAGTCGATCACCGGTGTGCGTCAGCAGGAGACCGTCCCCGACGAGGTCGTCCGCCGCGCCGACCAGATCGAGCTCGTCGACATGTCGCCCCAGGCCCTGCGCCGCCGCATGGCCCACGGCAACATATACAAGCCGGACAGGATCGACGCGTCCCTCGCCAACTACTTCCGCCCCGGCAACCTGACCGCGCTCCGCGAGCTCGCACTGCTGTGGACCGCGGACCGCGTCGACGAGTACCTCCAGCAGTACCGGGGCGAGCACAACATCCGCTCCACCTGGCAGGCCCGCGAGCGGATCGTCGTCGGGCTCACCGGCGGACCCGAGGGCCGCACCCTCATCCGGCGCGCCTCCCGGCTGGCCGAGAAGGGCGCCGGCGGTGAGGTCCTCGCCGTCTACATCGCCCGCAGCGACGGCCTCACGGCCGCTTCGCCCAAGGAACTCGCCGTCCAGCGGACCCTGGTCGAGGACCTCGGCGGAACGTTCCACCACGTCATAGGCGACGACATCCCCTCGGGCCTCCTCGAATTCGCCCGCGGGGTCAACGCCACCCAGATCGTCCTCGGCTCCAGCCGGCGCAAGACCTGGCAGTACATGTTCGGCCCCGGCGTCGGCCAGACCGTCGCCCGTGAGTCGGGCCCCGACCTCGACGTCCACATCGTCACCCACGAAGAGGTCGCCAAGGGGCGCGGACTGCCCGTCACCCGCGGCGCCCGCCTCGGCCGCCCCCGGATCATCTGGGGCTGGATCGTCGGCATCGCGGGACCCGGCCTGCTCGCCCTGCTGCTCACCCATGTCGACGCCGACCTCGGCCTCGCCAACGACATGCTGCTGTTCCTGGCGCTGACCGTTGCCGCGGCGCTGCTCGGCGGACTCATGCCGGCGCTGGCGTCGGCCGCGTTCGGCTCGTTCCTGTTGAACTGGTTCTTCACCCCGCCCCTGCACAAGGTGACCATCGCCGACCCCAAGAACATCGTCGCGATCGCCGTCTTCTTCGGCGTCGCCATGTCCGTGGCGTCGGTCGTCGACCTGGCGGCCCGCCGCACCCACCAGGCCGCCCGCCTGCGGGCCGAGGCCGAGACGCTCTCCTTCCTCGCCGGAAGCGTGCTGCGCGGCGAGACGAGTCTGGAGTCCCTCCTCGAACGGGTCCGCGAAACCTTCGCCATGGAGTCCGTCGCCCTGCTGGAACGGACGAGCGACGTCGAGCCGTGGACGTGTGCGGCGAACGTGGGGGCCCACCCCGTCACCCGTCCCGAGGACGCGGACGTGGACATGCCCGTCGGCGAGCACCTGGCACTCGCCCTGACCGGCCGGGTGCTGCCCGCCGAGGACCGGCGTGTGCTCGGTGCGTTCGCCGCCCAGGCCGCGGTGGTACTGGACCGGCAGCGGCTCGTCGGCGAGGCCGAGGAGGCCCGCAAGCTGGCCGAGGGCAACAAGATCCGTACGTCCCTGCTCGCGGCGGTCAGCCATGACCTGCGTACCCCGCTCGCCGGAATCAAGGCGGCCGTCTCCTCCCTGCGCTCCGACGACATCGAATGGTCCGAGCAGGACCGCGCCGAACTCCTCGAGGGAATCGAGGACGGCGCCGACCGGCTCGACCACCTGGTGGGCAACCTCCTCGACATGTCCCGGCTCCAGACCGGCACCGTCACCCCACTGATCCGCGCCATCGACCTCGACGAGGTCGTCCCCATGGCACTCGGTGGGGTTCCCGACGGCAGCGCCGAGCTGGACATCCCCGAAACCCTCCCGATGGTCGAGGTCGACAAGGGGCTCCTGGAGCGGGCCGTCGCCAACATCGTCGAGAACGCCGTGAAGTACAGCCCGCAGGACGTGCCGGTGGCCGTCTCCGCCAGCGCCCTGGGCAACCGGGTCGAACTGCGGGTCGTGGACCGGGGGCCGGGGGTGCCCGACGAGAGCAAGGACGGCATCTTCGAACCGTTCCAGCGCTTCGGGGACGCTCCGCGCGGCTCCGGGGTCGGCCTCGGGCTCGCGGTCGCCCGCGGCTTCGTCGAGGCCATGGGCGGCACCATCACCGCCGAGGACACGCCAGGCGGCGGACTGACCATGACCCTCACCCTCAAGGCCGTGACCGGGCAGCGGCCGCCGACGGCCGCCGACGTACCCGCCCGGGTGACTTCTTGAACCGGGGCATGCGACCGCGGCTCCGACCCCGGCGCCGACCGTGCGATCCGGCCGGGCGCATCGAGCGAGGGAGCCGACCGTGCGATCCGGCCGTTCGGTCCGTCGACGCGATCCGAACGCGAGCAGTACGACCCTCACAGGACCGACAGAGAGAAGGAAGCCTTCGATGACCCGGGTTCTCGTCGTCGACGACGAGCCGCAGATCGTCCGCGCGCTGGTGATCAACCTCAAGGCGCGGAAGTACGAGGTGGACGCGGCGCCCGACGGCGCCACCGCCCTCCGGATGGCCGCCGAGCGTCACCCCGACGTGGTCGTCCTCGACCTCGGACTGCCCGACCTCGACGGCGTCGAGGTCATCAAGGGCCTGCGCGGCTGGACGCGGGTGCCGATCCTGGTGCTCTCGGCGCGGCACACCTCGGACGAGAAGGTGGAGGCACTGGACGCGGGAGCCGACGACTACGTCACCAAGCCGTTCGGGATGGACGAGCTCCTGGCCCGGCTGCGCGCCGCGGTCCGCAGGGCCGAGCCGGTCGGCGGCGGCGAGGACGGCGTCGTGGTCGTCGAGACCGAGGGCTTCACGGTCGACCTGGCCGCGAAGAAGGTCCACCGGGACGGGCGCGACGTCCGCCTCACACCCACCGAGTGGCACCTGCTCGAAGTGCTCGTCCGCAACAGCGGGCGCCTGGTGAGCCAGAAGCAGCTCCTCCAGGAGGTCTGGGGCCCCTCGTACGGCACCGAGACCAACTATCTGCGGGTGTACATGGCGCAGCTGCGGCGCAAGCTGGAGGCCGACCCCTCGCACCCGCGGCACTTCGTCACCGAACCGGGCATGGGCTACCGCTTCGAGCGCTGAGAGGCGCACCGAGAGCCGCGCTGTCGGGAGGGCTGAGAGGGGCGCGCCGAGAGGTGGGCCGGAACGGCGCCGAGCAGGGCGCTCAGGCCGGGGCGGAGGCGGGCTCCAGGGGGCGGAGGCGGGCTCCAGGGGGGCGGAGGAGTCGGCGAGGACGGCCGGTTCCCCTGTCGGCCGGGGCCGGTACGCTTTCTGTATGAGTGCTGCACCGCGTACAGAGAAGCCGGCCGGGCGGTTCCGCCGGATGCTCGACCGGCTGTCCACCTCGCAGGAGGAGCTGGAGTCCGAAGAGCTCCAGGAGGACGCCGAGGCGTCGGGCTGCACCCGAATCTCCGACTGTTCCGACCGCCAGATAGTCAAGGTGACTGGTACCTTGCGCACGGTCACCCTGCGTCCTCGGGCCGGTGTGCCGGCCCTCGAGGCCGAGCTGTTCGACGGCACGGCCCCGCTGGACGTGGTGTGGCTCGGCCGGCGGTCCATCGTGGGCATCGAGCCGGGCCGCAAGCTGATCGCCTCCGGTCGCATCTCGATGAGCCACGGCCGGCGGGTCCTCTTCAACCCCAAATACGAGCTCCGACCGCTCGGACAGGAGTAGCCGGTGACGTCGTTCGACAAGCCGACGACGGATCAGGACGCCCAGGACGCTCAGGCGCACCAAGATTCCCGGGCCACGAAGGAGGTCACGGAGGCTGCGCTGTTCGAGGCCTTCGGCGGCCTGCGGGGCATGGTCGAGACGGTCCTGCCCGGCCTTCTCTTCGTCACGATCTTCACGATCAACAAGGACCTGCACACCTCGGCGATCGCGGCACTCGCGGTCTCCGTGGTCCTCGTCGCCGTCCGGCTGATCCGCCGGGACACCGTCAAGCACGCGTTCAGCGGCGTCTTCGGCGTGGCGTTCGGCGTGGTCTTCGCGATGATGACCGGCAACGCCAAGGACTTCTATCTGCCGGGCATGCTGTACACGCTGGGCCTCGCCCTCGCGTACATCATCACCGCGCTCGCGGGCGTCCCGCTGATCGGCCTGATCCTCGGCCCGGTCTTCAAGGAGAACCTCTCCTGGCGGACCCGTAACCCCGGCCGCAAGAAGGCGTACACCAAGGCGAGCTGGGCATGGGGCCTGATCCTGCTCGGCAAGTGCGCGATCCTCTTCCCGATGTACTGGTGGGCCGACACGACCAAGTTCGGCTGGGTCCTGGTCGCGCTGAAGATCCCGCCCTTCCTGCTCGCGGTGTATCTGACGTGGGTCTTCCTCGCGAAGGCGCCGCCGCCGATCGACGTCTTCGCCGAGATGGAAGCCGAGGAAGAGGCCGAGAAGGCCCGCAAGGCGGCCGCGGCGCGGCAGCCGGAGGCGTAAGCACAGAGCGCGTAGGCACAGAGCGCGTAGGCACAGAGCGCGTAGGCACAGAGCGCGTAAGCACAGAGCGCGTAAGCACAGACGGAAGGGCCCGGGACCTCTCAAGGTCCCGGGCCCTTCCTCGTCCTTGCCCGACGGCTTCGGCTCAGCTCGCCGACGACGTGTCGCGGCGGACCGACAGCAGGTCCTCCAGCTGCTCCTCGCGGGCCTGGGCGGCCACGAAGAGGAGCTCGTCGCCCGCCTCCAGGGTCTCCTCCGGGCTCGGGGTCAGCACCCGGGAGCCGCGGATGATCGTCACCAGGGAGGTGTCCTGCGGCCAGGCCACATCGCCCACCGCCGTACCCGCGATCGCGGACTCCGGCGGGAGGGTCAGCTCCACGAGGTTCGCGTCACCATGGCTGAAGCGCAGCAGCCGGACCAGATCGCCGACGCTCACCGCCTCCTCGACCAGGGCCGACATCAGACGCGGCGTCGACACGGCGACGTCCACGCCCCACGACTCGTTGAAGAGCCACTCGTTCTTCGGGTTGTTCACCCGGGCGACCACGCGCGGCACGCCGTACTCGGTCTTCGCGAGCAGCGAGACGACCAGGTTCACCTTGTCGTCACCCGTGGCCGCGATCACGACGTTGCAGCGCTGCAGCGCAGCCTCGTCGAGCGACGTGATCTCACAGGCGTCGGCGAGCAGCCACTCCGCCTGCGGAACCCGCTCCACCGAGATGGCGGTCGGCGCCTTGTCGATCAGCAGCACCTCGTGCCCGTTCTCCAGGAGCTCGCCCGCGATGGAACGGCCCACCGCACCCGCGCCCGCAATAGCGACACGCATCAGTGACCGCCCTCCTCAGGACCCTCGGCGAAGGCCTCCTCGACCTTCGCGATCTCGTCCGTACGCATCATCACGTGCACGAGGTCGCCCTCCTGCAGCACGGTCTGCGACGTCGGGATGATCGACTCGCCGAGCCGGGTGAGGAACGCCACGCGCACACCCGTCTCGTCCTGCAGCTTGCTGATCTTGTGGCCGATCCACGCCACGGAGGTGTGCACCTCGGCGAGCTGCACGCCACCGCTGGGGTCGGTCCACAGCGGCTCCGCCCCGGACGGCAGCAGTCGCCGCAGCATCTGGTCCGCGGTCCAGCGGACCGTGGCGACCGTGGGGATGCCGAGCCGCTGGTAGACCTCGGCGCGCCTCGGGTCGTAGATCCGGGCGGCCACGTTCTCGATGCCGAACATCTCGCGCGCGACCCGCGCCGCGATGATGTTCGAGTTGTCGCCGCTGCTCACCGCGGCGAAGGCACCGGCCTCCTCGATCCCCGCCTCGCGCAGCGTGTCCTGATCGAAGCCGACGCCGGTGACACGGCGTCCGCCGAAGCCCGAGCCCAGACGGCGGAAAGCCGTCGGGTCCTGGTCCACGACCGCGACGGTGTGCCCCTGCTGCTCCAGGGTCTGCGCGAGAGCGGCTCCCACTCGCCCGCAGCCCATGATGACGATGTGCACGTCCCCTTACCCCGCACTCCTGATCGTCTTACTGACCTGCGAATACACCCTGCTCACAACTTTCCTCACCCGACTGGCCCGGGCCGTGGCGGGCAGCGCCCTGCCGTGCTGCCCGATCCGAGCTTATGCGGCAACCCCGAACGGGACCGCATCCGAGGTAGTGGGCACGGAGATTCCGTGCGGATTGGGGGTCGCGGTGAGCATGGCTCTTTTCGAACGCTTACGATCCTCTCCGTGTCCAAACTGACCGACCTTCCCAAACGGATCCTGATCGGACGGGCTCTGCGCAGCGACAAGCTCGGGGAGACCCTCCTCCCGAAGCGCATCGCTCTCCCTGTCTTCGCCTCCGACCCGCTGTCCTCGGTGGCGTACGCACCCGGCGAGGTGCTGCTCGTCCTGTCGATCGCAGGTCTGTCGGCCTATCACTTCAGCCCGTGGATCGCGCTGGCCGTCGTCGTCCTGATGTTCACGGTCGTCGCCTCCTACCGGCAGAACGTCCATGCCTACCCGAGCGGCGGCGGCGACTACGAGGTCGCCAACACCAACCTCGGCCCGAAGGCCGGACTGACCGTCGCCAGCGCCCTGCTCGTCGACTACGTCCTGACCGTGGCCGTCTCGATCTCCTCCGGTATCGAGAACCTCGGCTCGGCCATCCCGTTCGTCGTCGAGCACAAGGTCCTCTGCGCGGTCGGCGTCATCGTTCTGCTGACGCTGATGAACCTGCGCGGTGTGAAGGAGTCGGGCAGCCTCTTCGCCATCCCGACGTACGTCTTCGTCGCCGGCGTCTTCATCATGATCGCCTGGGGGGCGTACAAGGGGATCGTCCTCGACGAGACCATGAAGGCCCCCACCGCCGACTTCGAGATCAAGCCCGAGCACCAGGGCCTGGCCGGCTTCGCGCTGTTCTTCCTGCTGCTGCGTGCCTTCTCCTCCGGCTGTGCCGCCCTCACCGGCGTCGAGGCGATCTCCAACGGCGTTCCCGCCTTCCGCAAGCCGAAGTCGAAGAACGCGGCCACCACGCTGCTCCTCATGGGCGCCCTGGCCGTCACGATGTTCTGCGGCATCATCTTCCTGGCGCTGGCCACCGACGTACGGATGGCCGAGAAGCCCGCCCAGGATCTGCTGCTCAACGGTGTGCCGGTCGGCGAGAGCTACGTCCAGGACCCGGTCATCTCACAGGTCGCGGCCGCCGTGTTCGGCGACGGAACATTCTTCTTCGTGCTCCTCGCCGCGGCCACCGCGCTCGTCCTCTTCCTGGCCGCCAACACGGCGTACAACGGCTTCCCGCTCCTCGGCTCGATCCTCGCCCAGGACCGGTACCTGCCGCGCCAGCTGCACACCCGCGGCGACCGCCTCACCTTCTCCAATGGCATCGTGCTCCTCGCCGGCGCCGCCGCCCTCCTCGTCTGGGTCTACGGGGCCGACTCGACGAAGCTGATCCAGCTGTACATCGTCGGCGTCTTCGTCTCCTTCACCCTCAGCCAGACCGGCATGGTCCGGCACTGGAACCGGCACCTGAAGACCGAGAGGGACCCGGCCAAGCGCCGCCACATGATCCGCTCCCGCGCGATCAACACCTTCGGCGCCTTCTTCACCGGCCTCGTCCTGGTCGTCGTCCTCGCCACCAAGTTCACCCACGGCGCCTGGGTCGCGCTGCTCGGCATGGTGATCTTCTACGGGACGATGACCGCGATCCGCCGCCACTACGACTCCGTGGCGGAGGAGATCGCCGCAGCGGAGGAGCGCCCCGACGAGTACGTACGCCCCTCGCGCGTCCGCTCCGTCGTCCTCGTCTCCAAGCTGCACAAGCCGACGCTGAGGGCGCTCGCCTACGCCAAGCTGCTGCACGCGAACGAGCTGGAGGCGCTGAGCGTCAACGTCGACCCGGCCGAGACCAGGGCGCTCAGGGAGGAGTGGGAGCGGCGCGGGATCAACGTACCGCTCAAGATCCTCGACTCGCCGTACCGCGAGATCACCCGGCCGGTGATCGAGTACGTGAAGAACATCCGCCGCGAGAGCCCGCGCGACGCCGTCTCCGTCTACATCCCGGAGTACGTCGTCGGCCACTGGTACGAGCACCTGCTGCACAACCAGAGCGCGCTGCGGCTCAAGGGCCGACTGCTCTTCACGCCCGGCGTGATGGTGACGTCCGTCCCGTACCAGCTGCAGTCCTCCGAGGCCGCGAAGAAGCGGGCCAGGAAGCGTCAGGACTGGAACGCGCCGGGTTCGGTGCGTCGTGGCCCGGTCGAGAAGCGCCCGAAGGAGCCCGCGGCCAAGAGCTGAGGCGTCCCGCGTCGTCGCGGACACGTAGACCGGTGGGCTGCCGCGCTGCGGCGGCCCACCTCTCTCATTCTCTGGAGTTCCCCCGTCATGCAGAACGCACCTGTTCCTTCGTTGGTCGGGGAAGAGTACGAGGTCGAGGTCGGCCCGGTGGCGCACGGCGGCCACTGCATCGCCCGTACGGAGGCCGGACGCGTCCTCTTCGTCCGGCACGCGCTGCCGGGCGAGCGGGTCGTCGCCCGGGTCACCGAGGGCGAGGAGACGTCCCGCTTCCTGCGCGCCGACGCGGTCACGATCCTGGAGGCCTCGAAGGACCGCGTGGAGGCGCCCTGCCCCTTCGCGGGCCCGGGCAAGTGCGGCGGCTGCGACTGGCAGCACGCCAAGCCGGGCGCCCAGCGCCGCCTCAAGGGCGAGGTCATCGCCGAGCAGCTCCAGCGGCTGGCCGGGCTCACCCCCGAGGAGGCCGGCTGGGACGGCACCGTCATGCCGGCCGAGGGCGACAAGCTCCCGGCGGGCGAGGTCCCCCAGTGGCGGACGCGCGTCCAGTACGCCGTGGACACCGAGGGCCACGCGGGCCTGCGCCGGCACCGCTCGCACGAGGTCGAGGTGATCGACCACTGCATGATCGCGGCCGAGGGCGTCTCCGAGCTCGGCATCGAGAAGCGGACCTGGGAGGGCATGGCCTCGATCGAGGCGATCGCCGCCTCGGGCTCCGGCGACCGTCAGGTCGTCCTGACCCCGCGCCCCGGCGCGCGCCTTCCCCTGGTGGAACTGGACAAGCCGGTCTCGGTCCTCCGCGTCGACGAGAAGGACGGAGGCGTCCACCGCGTCCACGGCCGCCCGTTCGTCCGCGAGCGCGCCGACGACCGCACGTACCGCGTCGGCAACGGCGGCTTCTGGCAGGTCCACCCGAAGGCCGCGCAGACCCTCATGCTCGCCGTCATGCAGGGCCTGACGCCGCGTAAGGGCGAGACGGCCCTCGACCTCTACTGCGGCGTCGGCCTCTTCGCGGGCGCGATCGCCGACCGAGTGGGCGACCAGGGCGCGGTGCTCGGCATCGAGTCGGGCAAGCGCGCGGTCGAGGACGCCCGCCACAACCTCGAGGCGTACGACCGCGTCCGCATCGAACAGGGCAAGGTCGACCAGGTCCTCCCGCGCACCCGCATCACCGAGGTCGACCTCATCGTCCTGGACCCGCCCCGCGCGGGCGCCGGCAAGCAGACGGTCAAGCACCTCGCGAGCCTGGGAGCCCGAAGGATCGCCTACGTCGCCTGCGACCCGGCGGCCCTGGCCCGAGACATCGCGTACTTCAAGGAGGGCGGCTACCGGGTGCGGACACTGCGGGCGTTCGACCTGTTCCCGATGACGCATCACGTGGAGTGTGTCGCGATTCTGGAGCCGGTGAAGTAGGGGTTCTGGGCCGGGGTTTCACGGGTGTGCCCTTGGGTGGTGTGGGCGCTACGTGGGATGTGTTGACGCTCGTTCTGGCGGGCGTCATCTGCTGATCGGGCGAGTCGTGCTGAGTGCGAGGCACCTGCCTGAAGGCTGGCTTGCGGGACTTGGAGCAAAGCAGCCGGGTCCCGGCGTCGCTGATTGCAGTGGGATGACGTCAGCGAGCAGGACCGCGCAGCGCTGCGTCACATCCTTCGTGGGCGCTTTGCTGGTTGGGCCCACGAGGATTTCGGCTTCGGACTCGACGACGAGATCGGCAGCCTCACCCTCACCGCCGCCTTTCAGGCGTAGCCCCGTCCGCCCGTAGCCCGGTGTCAGACCCCCGCCGTACCGTGGACACATCACATCAGTTCGCCGAGGCCCGCTACAGCCCCGGACCCACGGACGGAGGACCCAGCCCCGCCCCGCCGGAACAGCGCCCGGCCCGGCGGGGCTCTTCCTGTCCCGATCTGGGAGATCCCCCTCCAAATGGCCGGTGCGCACGATACGTTCACGCCACCTCCACATCAGGACCACCAGCGAGGGGACCGCCGTGAGCAACCCGCAGCCGCCGTACCCGCCCCAGCAGCCCGGCCACACCCCCGCATGGGGACATCCTCAGCAGCCAGGCCAGGCGTACAACGGTCAGACCATGCCGGGCCCTTACGGCCCCCCGCCCCCGAAGAAGGGCATGAGCCCGTGGGCCATCACGGGCATCACCATCGGCGGCATCTTCGCGTTCCTCGTCATCCTCGGCGCGATCGTGGGCGGTGACGACACGAGCGACGACAAGGCCGCGCCGAAGGCCACCGCGACCACCCAGGCACCCGCAGTCAAGGCGCCCGCGTCCAAGACGCCCGCGGCTCGGCCGACCACAGCGCCGGCGAAGATAGCCGAAGCGCCCAAGACCAAGGCGCCGGCCGCTCCGGCCGACTACCCGGACGGCGACTACATCATCGGCGAGGACATCCCCGCCGGCACCTACCAGACGCCCGGCGCCGAAGCCGGCGTATTCGAGCTGTGCATGGTGTCCACCAAGCCCACCGACAAGTCCGTCATGCCGCAGCTGAAGTCGGCGAACAAGGACGAGCGGATCATCATCACAATCTCGGCAAAGGACGGCCTGCTGTCCATCTCCGGCTGCGAGCCGCTGAAGCGCCGCAAGTAGCCCACCATGGAGCCCCGTCGCGGCGGAGCGGGGCGCATCACCTCCCCATGATCCGACCCGTACTCGCCGACACCCGCGTCGCCACCGGAACCCGCCCCGGCGCCATCCGCAGCCCGCTTCACCGCGGCCACTTCACCCACTACGGCCACGAATGACATGGCCGCGCGGTCATCGAACTCAACGAGCTTGAGCCGCACCTTGCCAGCAAGGCCGCTTGAACAGCGGTACCGCCAGGTGCAACACGTGAGGCCACGTCTGCCATGTCGGGACACCTGCAGCCCCGCCACAGTGCGGGCCTTGGTCATGTCACGGCAGGGCCAACAGCAGCCTCTCACCGCCCCTTGAATCGCACCATGAGCACCTCTCATCACGAAACGTCCTGGGGGACGAGCATGCACAACCGCACCACCACAGCCGCCGTCGCGACGTGCCTACTCCTCGCGCTCACCGCCTGCGGCAGCACCACCGAGGACCCGAAAGCCGGCCCGACCACCACCAGCCCCACCACGGCGACCACCACCGCTGCCGCAGAGCCGACCAACGCCTCGACCACCACCCTCGCCTTGGGCTCAACCCTGAAGTGGGACGACCCCGACGGTGACGTCAGTGGCACGAGCGCCGCGCTGAGCTACGAGCAAGGCGTCAAGTCCGCCGGGTCGGCAGCTGAGGAGACGGGCCAACCGGAATACGTCTGGGCCGCCCTCGAGCTCAAGGTCTGCAGCACCAAGGGCGTCTTCCTCGCCACCACCTTCCCCTGGACCCTGTCCTACGCCGACGGTGCCCGCATCGAGCCGTCCAGCAGCACCTGGGAAGACTTCCCCAAGCCCGAGTTCCCCGTCGAGACCAAGCTCGCCCCCGGTAAATGCGTCCGCGGCAAGGTCGTGTACCCCGTCCCCGGAAACAGCCGGCCCGCGACCGTCGTCTACGCCCCGGAGAGCGCCGACATGCCCGTGGAGTGGACGATCCCCGCCAAGTAGCCGAGGAGGTGCGCCTGTGTCGGCGACCCCGCAACGGGCGCACCTACCGCCGCCTCGTCGACGCCTGGGATGGGTGCGCCCCCGACTGCGGCCACGGCGAGCTCCGGACGGTCCAACTGCCGTGCTCAGCCGCAACAACGGCACGGATGTCCGAGCTTTGTGCGGACGGGATTCAGCCCCGATCGCCGACCTGGAGGCGGCGAAGGAAGCGCATCACACCCTGCCGCTCCGTGCTGCCGAAAGCCGGGCCCTGACACCATCACGTTCCGGCTCCTCGATGGGAGGGTTCGGCCGGGCATCCCCAAGGCGAAGGCGTGGTCGGGTAGTTCAGAAAGCCTCACGCTTCGAACCGATCCAAGAGAACGCGGGGAGGCCAGTGACCGATGTCGTCTCGAACGGCTTGCCGTCCTCTTCGATGGGGGACGTGCCTGATTCAGCGCCGCTCACCCAGGCCAGCTCGGCCCACCACGTGCAGTGGCAGCCGGCCGGGCGGAACGAAACATCCGGACGAACTTCGCCTTCTACCCCCGGAGGGGAACGGCGGAGCCTGGGGCGCCACGCTGGAGTCTCTTGAGCGAGCCCTGCGAGAACATTTCCCGACCCCACCATCGGGCACCGTCGGTCCGGCGTCCACGAGATGGCGGTGCTGGACTTCGAGATCGAGCTGACGCCCGACGTGTGGCTGGACGGCACCGCCTCCATCGCCGAGCCCGACTACGCCTACATCACCCTCACCGATGTGACGGCGGACGAAGCCGACGCCTTCGCCGTCTGGCTGCGTGACTCCTTCGCTCCGGCGCCTGCCTCGTGCGCTTCGCCAGCAGCCTCCCCATGGCTAATGGCGAGGAGACCCCCTCGCCGCTGCCAGTCGAAGGGGGCCGCGAAGTCATCGGTGACCTGCTGCGCCGGCACCTCGACGCATTCGACTACTGACCGGCCAGCCTCAAGTGGACCATCCGGAGGCGCGGAACGGCCGGTGTGGAGGCAGGTCGCGCCTTCTGGAGCCCTGTCGTCCCGCCTCTGCCCCTGCCTCTTCCGCGTTTGTCTCGTCCTCCTGGCGATCTCCCACGTACATGGGGGCGACGCGCCGCTATGCTTCACCCATTTCGCCTCATGCCTTCACGGCATCTTTACAGTGAGGGAGCTGCGCTGTATGCCCCGTCAAGGCTCGCTGCCTGCCGCAGACCGCGCTCGGCTGGACAAGCTGCTCGCCTCATGGCGGGACTCGCTCATTGACCTGAGTCTTCGCAACCGGCTGCTCAACTACCAGCGCCGCTCCTCGTCCGCGGGCATGGACCTGGTCGAGCCCGGGCTCGTCGGCGTGCTGGAAGGGCTTTCCCGGGGCTGCACCTTCTCTGTCGTGCGAGACGAGGACCCCGAGGACGGGACCGCCGGTTCGGCGCCTGCCGCCAAGGCGATCCCGATCAGCTCCACCGCCGGCGCCAGGGCGATCGACACCCCCGCATCCCGGGCGGGAGTCGGCGCCGCCCGCCCTGGCGTGCAGCTCACGACCTCCAAGGCCACTCAGGCCGAGCAGGCTCGGCACCTACGGCGTCTGGCCCTGGTCGCGCGGGAGAAGTTCAACGACTACGGCCTGTGGGTTCTCCATCTCGGCGTGGGATTCCTTGACTGGACGCCGGCCTCATCCGCCGAGAAGAGCTTCAGTTCTCCCTTGGTGATTGTGCCGGTCGTTCTGGAGCGGCGTCGCGGGGATGCGTACGTCCTGAAGATCAACGCGAATGAGGAACCGTCCCTCAATCCGGCCCTCGCCATCAAGATGGGTGAGTTGGGTGTCGCATGGCCGAGCGTCGAGCAGGTGGATCACCGAGACATTCCGGCTCTGATCGCGCGGGTTCGGAACGCGGTCTCTGGGATGCGCGGTTGGAAAGTCACCAACCGGGTCGTGCTGGATACGTTCAACTCCAGCAAGGAGGTCATGTACCGGGACCTCCTCGACAACGCCGACCGAGTTCAGGCCAGCGACCTCGTGCGAGCGATCGGGCTCGGTGCCGACTCCGGAATCGCTTCCGGAACCTTTGCCTTCGAACCCGTCGACACAGACCGCATCGATGAGATCCAGCCGCCCGAGAACGCTCCGCTCGTGCTCGACGCGGACTCGTCCCAACGGCAGTGCGTCGCCGCCGCGCTCGAAGGCCGCAGCTTCGTGATGGACGGACCGCCCGGCACCGGCAAGAGCCAGACGATCACCAATATGATCGCGGGCCTGCTGGAGCAGGGCCGCACCGTGCTGTTCGTCAGCGAGAAGGCCGCTGCCCTCGATGTGGTCCGCAACCGCCTCGGCGATGTAGGTCTCGACGACTACGTCCTGGCGTTGCACAGCAACAACATGGGCCGGAAGCAGGTGGCGCAGGAACTCGGTCAGGCGCTGCTGGCGCCTCGCCGTACCTCGCCCGGCAGTGCCCAGGCGGACCTTCAGCGCGCGCGTCAGCTGCGTAAGGAGCTCTCCGGATACGCGGCGGCGATGAACGAGATACGACCAGGCATCAACGCGAGCCTGCACGATGTCCTCGGGCAGATCTCCCTTCTGGACGACTCCCACCCGCTGCCCCCTGGTTCTGCCTTCGATGCGGCGGCCCTCACGGCTGAGCGGCTCGGTCAGTCGAACGTGGCCGCCCGTCAGGTCAGCAGGTCGTGGCGTCCTGCAGCCGAAGGCGCCGCGTTCTCCTGGTACGGGCTGACCGCCGGCGAAGACCCGCTGCAGGTGCTCGACCTGACCACCGAAACCCTGGGTGAGCTGGCGACGAGGCTGCTGGAGCACGCGGCTCTCCTGTCAGAGCTCGACTGGGAGGGTGTTCGGGACACATCCCGGCTGACCTCCCTTCTCCGTGTCGCCAGCCGACGGCCCACGCTGCCGCTCTCATGGCTGACCACCGACCACCACCGTCTGACCACGGACGTGTCGGACTTCCGGCTCCGCCTGGACGAGGTCGTCGAAGCCGAACGTTCGGCGGAGCGATCACTCGGAGTGGCATGGGACAGACTGGCAGTAGAGGCGGACTCCACGCCGAGCCCGGAGGAGACCGCTCTCGCAACTCTGCTGCCCCCGGCGGTCGAACTCGGTGCACTCACTGCTGACGCCACGCGCGAGCTCGGCGATCGACTGGAAGCGGACGCAGCGGCACTCGACCAGGCGGTCAAGTCACTGGCGGCGGTGGCCGCGATGTATGGGCTTCCGGCACCCGAGACCTGCGACGAGGCGCTTCGCCTGGGGCGCCTCGCCGGCCTGGCGGGGCACACCGACGACGCCAAGCCGCCAGCGGTATGGCTCACCGGGGAGAGTGCGAAGAGCGCGAGGGTCGCCTCGCAGGTCCTGCGTGAAGCCGTCGACCGGCTGTGCGAGGCCCGGCGAAAGGCCGAAGAGTTCTTCACCGATCGGGTGTTGCAGGAGGAGTCCCTCGAGGACGTGGCGCACCGGTTCGCTACCGTGCACCGGTCCATCACGGCAAGGCTGACCGCGGCATGTCGCGCGGATCGGCGGGTGGTGCGGTCGCTGCTCCCCGAAGGCGGCAAGTGCAGCAAGGTAGTGCTGGCCGCGCTGCCAGCGGCGGTGGCGTGGCAACAGGCAGCGCGGACCCTGGACGCAGAGGTCAGTCACCACGCAAAGATCCTCGGCAAGTACTGGCAGGGCCAGGACACCGATTTTGAGAACCTGGGCTCCCTCATCGGACGGGCCGACCAGATCCTCCGGCTCGCCCCACGGGTGATCAACCATGACGCGTTGGCACGCGAGATGGCTTCCGGAGGGGAACCACGTGCTGCTGCGAGGAACACTGCGGAACAGGCTGCCGCCCGGCTGGCCGAGTGGCGGGATTCCCTCGTGCTCCCGCCCATGCCCGGGCCGTCGTACGAGTTGGAACCGGGAAGCCTCCGTGCCGCCGCGCAGTGGAGCCGTGCCCATGTGGCACCGCTCCGGACCGCGGAGCGCCTGATTCGGACCGTGGAGCGGACAGCCGCTGAGGACGGAACCGGGGTCGCGGCGCCAGGCACATGGACCCTCACCGCCGCACGCGCGGCCGTCCGCAACGTACGGGCGGCGCGTGCCGCCGTGACCGAGTTCCAGTCACGGGCGGAAGCGGACCGGGAACTCCTCGGAGACCTCTACGCGGACCGGAAAACCAGGGTTGCCGACCTGACCACCGGCCTGGACTGGATCACCACGCTGCGCGAGTCGTGCGCGCTTCGGCAGGAGGCTTCCCTGAGCGTCTCCGCCGCTGAGACTCTCTATCGGGCGGAAGCCGACGCGGAACTGGAAGCCGCCGCCGACGCGTGGTCACGTGCCTCGGAGGCGCTGGCGGGGCTGTTCCGGGCGGAACGCGCCGAGCAGCTGAGCCGGTCGTTCGCCGGCGGCCACGACGTGGCCGTCAAGGCGCTCGCCGTTCTGGACGGTGACCGCGGCGGTCCCGACGAGTGGCGCGCCTACGACATCGGGCGCAGCGCCCTCGACGGTCTGGGCCTCGGGGACCTGGTGGACCGGGCCGTGCGCCGCGGGGTCGCTCCGGCAGGCTTCCCGGACGTGGTCGAACGCGCGGTGCTCCGCGCCTGGGCGGATCTCCAGCTGACGGCCGACCGACGACTGGCCGTCTCCCGGTCCGCCGACCGCGACGACCTGGTGACCGGCTTCCGGAAACTGGACGCGAAACTGGCCGACCACGCCCGTCTGCGCGTCGTCCAGGCGTGCGACGGCCGCCGTCCCCGTAGTGCGAACACCCCGGGTGCGGCGCTGCTCAAGCGCGAAGGCGAGAAGAAGAGCCGGCACAAGCCCGTACGAGAGTTGCTGGAAGCCGCCAGGGACACGGTGTCACGGGTCAAGCCGTGCTTCATGATGAGTCCGCTCACCGTGAGTCGTTTCCTGCCGCCCGACTTCGTCTTCGACGTGGTGATCTTCGACGAGGCATCGCAGGTGCTGCCGCAGGACGCCATCAACTGTGTCTACCGCGGCCGGGCACTGATCGTCGCCGGCGACCAGAAGCAGCTTCCGCCCACCGCGTTCTTCTCCTCGGCGGACGACGCCGAGGAGGACGCCGAGGACGAGGAGGCCCCGGACAGGTTCGCTTCCGTGCTGGACCTCTGCAAGGCGAGCGGGCTGCTGGAGAGCCTGTCGCTGCGCTGGCACTACCGCAGCCGCCACGAGGACCTGATCGCCTTCAGCAACCGGGAGTTCTACGACGAGTCGATGACCACCTTCCCGGGGGCCCACGCCGAGGGGGACGATGTCGGCGTCGCCTTCTACCGCGCTGCGGAGGGCGTTTACCGTTCCGGTGCCGCCGCTCGGAACAACCCGGGGGAGGCGGCGGAGGTTGCCCGTCGGGTCATCCACCACTTCAGTACGCGTCAGGGCAGATCGCTCGGTGTGGTCGCACTGTCCCAGTCCCAGGCTGTCGCGATCCAGGACGCCGTGGACGCGGCACGGCAGAGGCGGCCTGACCTCGACGAATGCTTTTCCGAGGACCGGCTGAACGGATTCTTCGTCAAGAACCTGGAGAGCGTGCAGGGCGACGAGCGGGACGTCATGATCCTTTCCGTCGGCTACGGCCCGGACGCCCAGGGCAAGTTCTCGAAGAACTTCGGCCCGATGAACAAGGCCGATGGCTGGCGCCGTTTGAACGTCGCCGTGACCCGAGCGCGCTACCGCGTGGAGGTCGTGGCCTCGTTCGAACCGGGTGAGGTGGGAGACACCGGTAGCAAGAGTTTCCGGCACTTCGGCCGCTACCTGCGGTATTCGCAGAGCGGTCCGTCCGTGCTTTCCCAGGAGTCGGTGGACCCTGACGCCCAGCCGGAGAGCCCGTTCGAGGAATCCGTACTGGCGGTGCTCCGCAACTGGGGCTATGACGTACAGCCCCAGGTCGGTGTCGCCGGCTACCGCATCGACCTGGGCGTCCGGCATCCGGACCGGCCGGGCCTGTACGCGTTGGGCGTGGAGTGCGACGGCGCCATGTACCACTCCTCGAAAGCCGCTCGCGACCGTGACCGTCTGCGTGAAGGAGTGCTGCGAGGGCTCGGCTGGGAGCTACACCGGATCTGGGGCACCGATTGGTACCGCGACCGGTCCGGAGCCGAAGCCCGGCTTCGTGCTGCTGTCGAACGCGCGGTGGCCCTCGCCAGGACGAGCCCCCGTAGCCCGCGCGTGGTCGCACGCAGCTCGGCGGGACCTGAAGCACCGTCGCTGACGGTCTCGTCGCCGCGAGCCGAACCGCTGAGCGGGCCCGCACGGCGGCCCTCTTCGGCTCGTGGGACCGGAACGAGGGCCGTCGGCGCCCCCGCTCCCTCCGCGCGGCGGAGCGGAACCGTGCCGGCTCCGCGACGCGACGAAGCCGCCCCTGTCACCCGGTACCCGGTGACAGCACTGGCCGAGACGTCCCGTCGCCGCGTCGAGAACGAACTTTCCCAGATCCGTGAGTACCTGAGGCAGCCGGAACCCCTGGACACCGCCACCGACTACCGGGTGCGCGCCGACAACCGGCGCCACCGGGAGAAGCGGTGCGCGCAGCTCAAGGAGCGGGCCACCTTCCTGGAGGCTCTTCTCAGGGCGGTGCCCTCCACTCCACGCGCAGCCGGCGGACAGATGGTTGCCCCTGGCCGCCTGGTCGGCCTGACCTTCGGTGGGTCGAGGGACGTTGAGGAGTGCGAGATCACTTCTCAGAGTCCGGCGACGGAGGAGGGCGAGGTGCTCAGCCCGTTCACGCCTCTCGCCGTTGCCCTGCTGTGGTCCACGGCCGGCTCCACGGTCGAGTACGAAGACGGCTCAGGGAAGCGGCGAACCGCCCACATCCGGCACGTGCGCGACTGAAAGGCTGTGTGCCCCGGAACACCGGGCGGCTCAGCCGCCCGGTGTGTTCATGAAGCGGGCGAATGCATGAGGGGCTCGAGGAACGGACTCGGACGGCCGTGCCAGAAGATGGCGAGGCTGTCCCGGGACCGGGTGGCCGCGACGAAGAGCAGAGAGCGGGCCCGCTGGAGCTCGCGCCGGTAGCGGACGGCATCGTCGCTCCGTAGGCGGTTGACCGCTTCCCGGGGCACGAGCCCGTCCCGCACCCCCGCGATGACCATGCGCTGGTACTCGAGTCCCTTGAAGCGGAACATCGTGCCGATGTGCACGCCTTCGTCTCCCCGAGGGCCCTCGGGGCCGATCTCGACGGCCTTGATCCCCTTGTGGGCGAGCAGGGTGTAAGCCAGCTCGCTCGCCATGGCGTTGGTCGGAACGCAGACGGCGATCTGCCCGGGCGGTGTCGGCAGGGCGATCCAGTCGGCGAGGAGCGTGGCGATCGACTCCTGCTCGGACTCCCAGTCGTCGCAACCGTGCAACTGCGGCAGGCTTCCGGTCAGGACGGACCTGTAACCGGCCAGGTCCTCGGTGCTGCCGTCCAGGTCGTCGAAGCTCTCACCGCTGAGTACGCCGAGTGCGGACCCAAGGATCTGTCGTGTCGTCCGGTAGCTCAATGTCAGCTTGGCCGAGCGGCCGCGGATGTGGACACCGAGGCTTCCCAGCGTGACCTGGTTGCCGTAGATGCGCTGGTGGGTATCGCCCACGAGGAAGATGTCGTTGGCGGTATGCGGCACCATCGCCCGGAGCAGCTTCCAGTGCGCGGCCCGCAGGTCCTGTGCCTCGTCGACGACGATGTGCTGGAATCGGTGCCGCAGCCAGCCCGCCGACCCGGCCTGAAGATGGATGTTGTCAAGACCACCCGCCTCCTCCCGCTGACGCTCGACGGCCTGGATCCGCCGCTCGCGGTCCATCTCCAGCCGCGCGGCGCGCTCGGCGACCTGTTCCCAGGTCTGCCGTCCGAGGCGGTCGAGTCGCTGGGTGAACCGCTCAGAGAGCTGCCAGATCTCGGCGCGCTCTGCCCGTGCGATGTTCTTGCCCCGGCCGGCTCGGCGCGCACGGAAGTATTCGGTCCGGGAGACGACGGCCTGACCCAGGATGACCTGCGACCACTCGTCGTGAAGGAACTGGGCGTCCCACCCGGTTTCACCCAGCTCGTCGAGCATGGCACGCCACTCACGGAGAGCCTGGCTCTCGTCGAGCGTCTGCTTGGCACTTCCGGGCTCGGCCTCGCGTACGACGCGCAGGGCAAGCTGATCGACGTGGCTGATCTCCACGCGCGCCAACAGCTCCTCGCCACCCAGCTGGAGGAGACGGGACCTCAGGTCGGCGGCAAGGTTCTTGTTGTACGTGGTGAGGAGGACGGGCTTGTTGCGGCCAGGAGGCAGCCGGTCCACCAGGTGCTTGACTCGGTGCAAGGCCACGATGGTCTTGCCGGTGCCAGGCCCGCCCCCCACCCGGGCCGGACCCGAGTACTCGCGTTCGACGAGCCGGGACTGGGTCGGGTGGAGGAATACCTTCCACCGACCGAAGTCGCCGCCCTCCAGGGCTTCTCGTAGCGCCTCGTCCGTCGTCGTGACCATGGTGGCGGGCCGCTCGGCGGCGGCCCGGAAGTCGTCGGTGTCGACGGGGTCCGGAGCGGAGACGGGACTGGTGATCTGCTCCAGTACCGCGTCGTACGACGCACCATCGTGGAGTGCGAGCAGGACTTCCGAGGTGAGCTGAGGGGCGTACTCCGCCAGGCCGAGAAGCTGATCCTCGGTGGTCAGAGTCCGGACGACCGGTACGAGCGGTCCCGCAACGCCGAGGTCGGTGAGCTGCTCGTCGGAGAACGCGGCGAACAGCGGGACGGGGGTGGGCGCGGGCGCCGGTGCAGGCTCGGTGGGGACGATGGCGGGCCTGGGAGTCGCCGCTCGGCGAAGGACGCTCTCTTCGACGATCTGAAGGTCGACGTACTCGATGCCGCCGGTGATCCGGTTGATGCCGTATGAGAGCCGGTCGAGCTTCTCGTAGGCTTCCTTGCGGTGCTTGACGGAGACAATGAGCCAGTCGGTGTCCGCCAGGCGCAGCAGCAGGACCCTGTACTCGTCGTTGACGCGGGCCGACCAGAGCCGGTCGTGGCCCTCCAGTTGCTTCAGCCGAAGGCCCCGGAGCTGAGGGTTCTCCTTGAACTTGTGCTGGAAGTCGTAGATCGCGCCCTTGACCGCACGCGGCAGCCTCAGGATCTCCTTGTCCGCCTTGTCGAGCAGACGCAGGGTCACGCCTGTGGTCGTCATCGGTGCTGGTCTCCGTCGTTCGTGTCCGTGTCTTCGCCCTCTGCCGTGGCGAGGAGGCCCTTGATGTCTTGGGGGGTGCAAGAGGCGGCTGTGCGGATCCGCCAGCCCGCCGAGGCGAAAGCCCTGTCCCGGTCCTCCGCATCGTGATCCCGTTCTCCGTCGACCGGGCGGTGGGCCGTCACCACGGCGATCCGAGCGGAGGGCCAGGCGAGTTCGGCCATCCAACCGTGCTCGTCCAACTCGTATCCGGCTTCCGGCGGCACCACGCCCAGAGCGCGGAGCCCCTGGCTGAGAGGGAGCAGGCCGGGTTCATCGGGGTCGAGGAACTCCAGTACCTGCTCCCAGCCGGTGTCATGAACCGTGTCGGAGGGCCGGGCAGACCCAGATGTGGGGATGACTGGGGCAGGCTCTTCCGCGAGGCCTTCGGCGGAGCTCGCCGTAACGGCCGTCGGCTGCTCGACCCGCTGTGACTCGAGCCAGCCCGAACCCCCGGTGACGGCGAGGCCGTCGGCGGTGAACCCTTCCAGCAGGCTGGTCGTCAACTGGACACTGTCACCGCCTCCGTACTCCAGAAACTGCAGCACATTGCTCCAGTAGAGCCAGCCCTGCCAGCGCCGCTTGTGCGCGGCCTCGTCCGAGAGGGCCCGGTCACTGTCGTCGAGCAGGGTCAGCGCGGTCCACACGGGCGGCCGGTGCCGACCGTCCGCGGCAGCGGTGACCACACATCCCGCGGCGTCGACCGCGGTCAGCAGCTGCACCGGTCCCTTGGGCCCCTGCGGGACACCTCCCCGCAGCGCGGTGAGGAGTTGTTCACCGATCGCCTGAGGATGCAGTGCGGCGATCCGGGCTCCCGCGCCCAGTAGCCCTGCGGCGGCGGCCTCGGCGCGCTGCTGCCACAAGGAAGCGTCCGGGGTACGCAGATGAGCGATCAGAAGGTCTGCCGGATTCACCCAGAGGTTCGCGGACAGCTCGCCGGGCAGGCCGCCGTGCACGCCCGCGTAGTAGTCGCGGGCACGCTTCTGACCCTGCTCGCCGTACGGCACCCAGACCGGGTGCTCCGGCCCGGTGCTCGCGTAGCCCGTGTCACGGACTCGGGTCCGCCAGTCCTTCACGTCGTAGTAGGTGAGCTGGAAGACCCGCACTCCGTCGGCGCGCAGCCGGGTGCGCTTGACGGCGTCGTCGGCCAGCCTGTCCTTGTGCTTGGGCCCGGCATGGAACTCGTATCCGTCGAGGTAGAGCGCGATCCGCGGACCGGGTGCGTCGGTGCGTTCGAAGAGGACGTCAGGTCGGGTGCCGTCGAGGACCCGCTGCTGGGAGACGCGCCAGCTGACAGTGGCTCCGTCGACGCCGGTCAGTCGCAGGTCCAGCGAGTACGTTCCGGCCGTGGTCGTGTAGGCGTCCGCGCTGGCCTTGGCCGAGGGCTGCTTCGCCCATTCGCCCAAGGTCTCCAGGAACATGACCTCGAGATCGCTCTCGGCCTGCCGCTCCAGCGGGATCTGGTGGGTGGCCGCGACCGGTGAGGTGGCCCAGTCGCCGCCGTCGGCTCCCAGCAGCTCGTCGAACATCTGCCGGACCTCGTTGCGGCTGACCTTGTCGTAGTCGCCGGCCGGTACGCGGCGCAGCAGGCAGCGGTGGCAGCCGTCGAGGCCCTTCTCGATGCACGGGCAGCTGTCGATCACCTCGCGGGCCCTCAGCAGCACTTCCCGGAAGCCGTCGGAGGTGGCGAGCCGGTGCAGGTAGCCGGTGCCGCCCGGCAGACGGTCGTACACGACGAGGAAACGGCGAGGCCATTCCGGGTCGTTGCCGTCGGGCATGGACGCGGCAGTGATGTCGATGTGGTCCGGGTCGCCGCCGTAGCGTGCGGCGATGCCCACGAACAGGGCGGCGGTGAAGGACGCGAGGCGTTCTTTGACACGGGAGACCGACGCGGGAAGCAGGATGCGGACGGCCTCGGTGGTGAGCTCGTGGGCCAGGAGCAAGGGGACGTCCTCCCCCTTCCCCTGGCCTTCCGGGGTGCTCGTGCGGACCTTGCGGCGCGGGCACCACAGCTGGTGGTGAGCGCTGGCCCTCGTCGCCGCGGCGAGGGATTCGGTGAGCGCGTCCTGGTGGTGGTCCACGACCGGTCGCCCGTCGGAAGTGGCGCCGCCGCAGCTCGTGCAGACGTAGAACGGGTTGATCCGTACGTCAGCCCCGGCGAGGGGCACGGTGCTGCTGCCGTCCTGGCGGTCGAGGCCCAGGTTCAGCGTGCGCACCACCGCCTGGCGGGTGAAGTCGACGCCGAAGACGGCGGTGTCGTGGCGCCAGGAGCCCATGGCCAGGTGCACCGGGTCGATGTCCACGGTCGTGAGGCCGGCGTACCTCTTGCTGTCGCGCTCGTCCTTGTCGTCGCGGACCCGGGCGTCGTCCCGCTTGTCGCGCGACATGACCCGCTTCGGTTCGAGAACGCGCTGGACACAGCCGGCGTCGGCGATCTCCCGGCCGCCGCACCGGGGGCAGGGCGAGGCATCGGCCTGGGCGTTCTCCGTACGGACGTAGCCGCAGGCGGGGCACAGCCGCCACACCGACCAGGCACGACGCTCCGGACTGCCGATGTCCATGGCCCGGACGACGTGCCTGTAGCCGTTGACGTAGAAGCTGTTTCCGGGCGCCAGCTCGGACAGCGCGGACCGGCGTGAGCGTTCGTAGTCCCGGACCTCGCTGTGGTAGGTCTTCTTGGCTCCGTCGGTTTCGGGCTGCTCGGTCCAGTAGAGGGTGGCCTCCAGCTGCGTGGTGGTGTCCGAGAGGGTGTAGTTGGGCAGGAGACCGAGCTCGACGAGAGCCCCGTGGGCACTGGTCTGGTTCAGGTCGCGCAGCAGGTTGCCCGTCGCGTAGCGCTCGGCGCGCAACTCGCGCCATTCGCGTTCCTGCTCGGGGTCACTGCGCACGAGCTGGTCCATCGCCGTGTCGATGGCGTGGATCCGGCGCCGGAGTTCCTCGCCGCGGCCGGTCCATTCCTCCTCGGCCTCCTGGAGCGCGCGCACGATGCCACCGCACGCGTACGTGCGCAGCTCCTCGGCGGCCTGCTCGGAGACCCCGGTGTCCGGCCGGCCGGGGAGGGAGGGGAAGAGGTCCAGGAACGATTCGACGAGCACGGCGCCATGGGCGAGGGCCGCGTCCGCGAGCTCCTGGCACCAGGCCGTACTGCCGAACAGCGCCGACACCAGGCGCGGAGCGGGCTGCAGCGGCTCGCCGTCGCTCGTCGTGAGTCGACCCCGGGCCGCGAGATCCAGAAGGTGTGCCGTGTACTGGCGGCGCAGGATCTCCACGGCGGAGAGGTAGCAGCCGGGCGGCACGATGTCCCCGGCGATCATCTCCCGCGGTTCGTCCAGGTAGTACAGGTCGCGGGCCCGGCGGCCGCCGAAGGCCACCACCAGGGCGTTGCCCGTCTTGCGGCCCGCGCGGCCCGCTCGCTGCACGTAGTTGGCAGGGCCCTTCGGAAGCGATCCCAGCAGGACCGCGGACAGGTCTCCGATGTCGATGCCGAGTTCCAGAGTCGGAGTGCACGACAGCACGTTCGGGTCGGTGTAGTGAGTGCCGTCGCGGAAGGCCCGCTCCACGCGCTCCCGCTGGGGCCGGGTGAGCATGCCGGTGTGCTCGGCCGTGACCACCCGGAACGTGCCACCCGTCCGGTACAGATGCCGGTAGTAGTCATCGCGGTAGTCGCGCGGCCGGGGGCCGCCGAAGCTGGTGGAACCGGAGGACAGCACCGTGGCCTGACCCGGTTGTGGCGCGGTGATCTGTCCGCGGCACCGGTACCGCGGACAGGGATGGCCGTACCAGCGGGTCCGCCGGGAGGGGTGGACCACCTGCTGCCAGCCGCACGCCTCACAGGTGACGAAGGCCTTGTTGACGATGTCGTCCTCGAGTAGCCGCACCTCGATGTGGCCGGGCTGCAGGCCGTAGACCTTCGTCGTCCGGTCCTGTGCCGTCCGCACCGCGAGCAGCCCCTCGCCGACGAGGACGGGCAGCAGCCTGCGGAGGTACTCGGCCGCCCCGGGGGCATCGAGGCCCAGGCACCGGCGTGCCCAGTCCTGGTACCAGCCGGCGCGAGCCGTCGTCGAGTCGAAGTCGGACCTGCCCTTGTCGCCGTCGAGCAGGAAGCGCGGCGCGGCGACACTGTCGGGGAACGCCGGCATGCCGTCGGGCCGACCACCCCAGATCTTGAACCGGGTCACCCCGGCGTCCTTCATCCACGGCTCCAGCCACCGGTGCCGGACGCCACCGCGAACTCGGACCCGCTCCAGCAGTCCGCGGACGAAGGCGAGGTAGCGCTCGGCCGTCGGCAGTCCGGTGCCGAGCAGCTGACCGGGCAGGGCCATGTGCAGGTCGCGGGCGAGCATGGTGATCCGGTGCTGGTCGTCGATGACGACCTCGGCGGCCGCCGTCCGGGTCAGCTCCAGGGTGCGGCCCTGCCGGGAACGGAGCCCGAATTCCATGACGGTGGCGAAGGCGAGCCGCTCTCCGATGAGCTTCCAGGTCCGCAGGTCGCCCGTGCCCCGCCCGGAAAGCAGCCGGTCCACGCCCGGCTCGTCGTACAGATCGGGCGGGACGACGGCGGCGAGGGCCTGCGCATCCTCGACGGAGTCGAGCACGTTCCCGATCAGGTCGTTGAGAGCGGACGGCTTGCCGGACTCGTCGAGGTTGCGCGCGAGGAGCGAGCGCAGAGAGAACGTGAACGACCGGTTCGCCACGTAGCCCGCGCGGTGGGCGGCGTCCTGGGTCGAGTCGTTGAACAGGAGGGTCTTGCGCTCCTCCGCTTCGAGCGCGACCTCCTGCCCGGTGAACAGCTGGGTCACCGTCGCGGCCGCCAGGGCGGCCGGCCGAGTGCCGAGGAAACGCATCGCGTTGTCGGTGTCGCAGGCGGGGCAGCGCTGATCGACGGCGGCTCGGTCGGCGGTCTTCTTCTCGGTGATCGCCAGGACGAAGCTGGCGTCCTGGAGGTTCCCTGCGTCCTGGGCGACCGGCAGCCGGTACGTACCCTGAGCACCGTCCAGGATCAGCGCCGGCGACTGTCCACCCCCCGTCGCGGGCCGGGACTGGCTGACCGCCGCCAGTGTGTCCTCCTGCTCCGCGGCCGTGGCGGCGATGAAATAGCGGACCCGCCGCTTCTCCCGCCCCACGCTGGCGCGCCAGATCTTGTCGTGGGCCATCACCAGCTGCTGGGGATCAGCCTCCGGGGAGATGGCCGCCCAGCCGGAGCGGCCGCAGTTGCGGCAGTACACGGCGGGCAGCCTTATGCTCGCCTGTCGCATGGCGGTGTCCGCACCGATCGCCGACTGCGCGCGATGAGAACGCGCCACGTGCCCGATCTGGCCGGCTTCGGGCTCCTCGTCGCCCTCAGGGGGCGTCGCGGGCAGGGCGGAGCGCCGAGCGCGATCGTCCTCGTACCAGTGGAACTCGGGCTTGCCGGGGCCGACTCCGCGCACGATCCGACCCACCGGCCGGACCCACAGGTGGGTCTCCACATGAAGCAGGGGCCGCGGGTGGCGCTCGTCCGACTCCGGATCGCGGGCGGCCGACAGCAGGGCGACGAACCGCGCGAGCGCGGCGACAGCGAGGCGGGGATTCTCCCGGGCGGTCCGGCCCCAGGCGTACCCGAACCGGCCGAGGCGGTCACGGAGCTCCCATTCGCTCAGCGGGTCCCCGTCGAGAAGGGACAGCACCCCCTGAGTGAAGTCGTGCTGCTTGAGCAGCCGTCCGATCTCGAAGGCGGACAGGCCCTGCTGTCCCAGCATCCGTGCCGCCAGGGCGTTGAGATCGAGCTTGTCCGGACGCGACACCACATCGGGGCCGCCCGAGCAGGCGATGACCTCCTCGGGCGAAGGCGGCTCGGGCAGCCCGTAGTTCACCGGTCCGGTGAACTGCTCGGGTGTCATCCGTTCCTCGCCCACCAGCGCGTCAGAGGAGAACGGCATCCCGAAGACCTGCGCCGCCACCTCCAGGATGGAGCCGGGGCCGGCCCCGGGGCCGGCCTCACCGAGGGTCGCCGAGGTCGCCACCGGGCAGATCGAACCGAGGGGACGCCCGGGCTCGCTCTGACCCGTGGTCATCGCCAGGCGGCGCAGCAGCATGGCGACGTCCGTGCCCTGCGCCCCGTCGTAGGTGTGGAACTCGTCGAGCACCACGTACTGGATCCTGGAGTCCTGCCACAGCGCGCGGTCCTCGGTCCGCTGGAGCAGCAGATCGAGCATCTTGTAGTTCGTGATGAGCAGGTCGGGCGGCGACTGCCGCATCTCCTCGCGCCGCGTCATCACCCGGCGGAAGTCGGTGTCCGGTCGGTCGCCGATGTAGAGCCCCGCCGTCACCTGGGCCAGGTCCGGCTGCGCGAGATAGTCGCCGATGCGGCTTGCCTGGTCGGTGGCGAGCGCGTTCATCGGATAAAGCAGCACGGCCTTGACCCCGGTCCGGCCGAGGGCCTTCTCACGGCGGCAGTGGTCGAGGACGGGCACAAGGAACGACTCGGTCTTCCCTGAACCCGTCCCCGTCGTGACCAGCGTCGGCAGGGCGGGCCCGTGGAGCGTGCTCAGCCGCTCGTAAGCCTTCGCCTGATGCCGGTACGGGGTGAAGCCCGGGTTCCACTCCAGGTGCTTCTCCCAGCCGGCACCGGCCTTGTGGAAGGGGGTCCTGATCCGTAGATAGGGACCGCGGAACATTCCGGTCTCGGGATGCTCGAGGAACCGCTCCAGCGCCCGCCGGGTGTCCTCGTCGGTGAGCGCGTACGTCGTCGTGAGGTACTGGGTGAGACTGCCCCGCAGTTGCGCGGCGGCCAGCGTGGGCCTCACGACGTTCTCCTTCGCTTCGTGCCAGGTCGGCGAGCTGTGTCAACGGTATATGCCGCCTCGGACAGACCGGTCCGCAGTCCGGTTGACGAAGACCGGGACATGGCCGAATAGGAACCGATCCGAGTCTCGAACCTTTCCATTCCCCTGCGGAGGCCACGGCTTTCACGCAAAGGGAGGTGCCGGGGCCTCCGCAAGATCTACCATTCGCGAGCCGAAAAGGGGGAGCTTTGGGCTGGCGCGATGAGATCACCACGGCAGTCGACGAATGGATCGCCGTGGAAGGAGGAGCAGGTCAGCGCCCGCGGTGGCGCAGGATCGGCCGCGCGGCCCGGGCCGGCGAGCCGGGCCGGTACGCCGTGGATCTGCGGGGCACCGAACTCAACCCCGACCAGCTCGAAAGCCTGCGCCTCGCCGGGCCCGAGGAATCGGGTGTGGAAGCCGGCTTCGCCGTCACCGAAACCATGCAGAGCGGTTCGTCGCTGACCATCAGGGTCGCCGAGTTCGCGGACCCGGTCGACCCCTTCCTCTGGGTTCTGCAACAGCCCCCCACCTTTTTGCTGGAAACCCTCAGGGACGGCATCGCCGGGTTGGGGGACACCCCGCTCGGCAGCCTGCTCGCATCCGGCAGCCCCGCCGGAGAGCTTGCCCGGACCGAGGTACCGGCCGGCCTCTTCCCCGAACAGGAGGAGGCGTACCGAGCCTGCCTGGGCACGGGCGTACGCCTCGTGTGGGGACCACCCGGCACGGGGAAGACGATGGTCCTCACGCTGGCCATCGGTGACCTGATCGCCGCGGGCAGGAGGGTCTTGCTGGTCTCCGCGACCAACATCGCCGTGGACAACGCCCTGAAGGGCGTCCTGAGGGGACGCCACCACAACCCTGGCGACATCGTCCGCGTAGGACCGCCCCAGCTGAAGGAGATCGCCGACGACCCGCGGGTGTCCCTGCCCCTCATGGTCCGGGCCCGGCTGGCCGACGTCGAGGACAGGCGTGCCCGGGTGTCGGTGGAACTACTGGGCATCCGCAGCCGCGCGGAGGATCTGGCGGAGCTGGAGGCTAGCCTCGTACGGTTCGATGCAGAGGCCTACGCACAGGCCAGTGCCCTGGTGAGCGAACCGTTCGGTGATGCGGCGTCGCGCGATGTAAGGGTGGCGGAACTGAAGAAGGCCGCCCGGGAAGTCGGCCAGACCCTGGCGGCGGCCGGCCAGGACCTGAACAGGGCACTGAAGGACCGGGACGACGCCGAGGACTCCCGCCACCTCTGGAAGCAGGTCGACGCCCTCCTCGACGAGGCGGACCGGGTGGAGCACGCGGCCACGGCAGCCGAGTCCGCCGCTCTGCAGAGCCAGGAGCGGCTGCGCCAGACACAGCGCGCCCTACGCGAGGTCGAGAACCGGACAGGGCTCGCCAAGCTGCGCTCACGAGCTGAGCGAACCGAGGCCCAGGCCGCATGCGGTGACGCGGGAGTCCAATACCAAGACGCGCACGATCACGCCCTCAAGGCCCGCGACGTCGCGGATCGCCGACGTGCTCAGATCGCTGTGCAGACCGAGGAGATGAGGCGCGCGATCCCCTTCTCCGACAGTGAGATCGGCCGACGTGACACGGCGGCGGGGGACGCCGCCACCCGGTGCCAAACCCTGACCCGGTCCATGGGCGAGCTGCGCACAGCTCTCGCCTCGGCCGAGGACGAAGCTAGGCGTGCACACCTCGCCGAGGTGCTCATCGCCACTGTCGAGGAACAGGGCTGGCCGGCCCGGCATGGGAAGGCCGCGGCCCTGCGTCCCGTCGTCGCCTCCGAAGCAGCTTGGAAGGGTCCGCTGGAGGAGCAGTACAAGGAGATCCAGGAGGAGTACGAACGGCTCGCCCGCGACGCGCAGGGCGAGATCATCAGGAACGCCCGTCTCGTCGCCACGACTCTGGCCCGTTTCCGTACCAACCGGCATGTCTTCTCCGGCCACTACGACGTGGTCCTCATCGACGAGGTCGGCGCAGCCTCCCTGCCCGAGGTCCTGCTCGCCGTCTCCCACGCCCAGCAGGCGGCCGTGCTCCTCGGGGATTTCATGCAGCTGGGCCCGGTCGTCCCCCGTGCGCTGAAGGACAAGAGGCGCCCCGACATCCAGCGCTGGCTGATCCCGGACGTGTTTCAGCACTGCGGCATCACCGACCCGGCGGCGGCGCGGACACACCCCGCCTGTACGACCCTGGTGACCCAGAACAGGTTCGGCCGTGCTGTGATGGGCCTCGTGAACGGCCTGGCCTACGGCGGTGTGCTCCAGGCCGGCCCCGTCGTACGGAACCCCAGGAGCTCCGAGGACCCGGAGATCGTCCTCATCGACACCGACGGGCTCCACGAACTCGCCCATGTCCATCTCACGGGCCCCAGCAAGGGTTGGTGGCCCGCGGGCCCGCTCATCTCCCGGGCTCTGATCGACCTGCACGGCGGGGACGGCGAGACCACGGGTGTCGTGACCCCGTACGGAGACCAGGCCGAGGCCACGCTGGAGGCGCTGCGCGACATCGAACGGGACGGGGGGCCGAGCGCCGAAGTCGGCACCGCGCACCGGTTCCAGGGCCGGGAGTTCCCCGTCGTCGTCTTCGACACCGTCGAGGGCGAACACGGCCGGCCGCTGTGGATGGCGAAGGCATCGCGTGCGCCGGAGGCGAGCGACTGGATGCGCAGCGGGATCAGGCTGTTCAACGTGGCCATGACCCGCGTACAGACCCGTGTGTACGTCATTGCGAGCGCCTCACGCATCCGGGAGGTGGCACGAAAGGCCCCGGACTCCCCGTTCGGACAGCTGGACGCCCTCATCGGCACGCCCGGAGTGCGGGTCCTCCGCGCCAAGTCCCTGATCACGCCGCCCGAGCTGAGCGTGCCACGCGGGGAGTTCGGCGACCGCCTTGCGGAGGTCCTCTCACGGCACGTGGAGGTCAGTGACGTCGACGACGAGACGACGTTCTATGCGTCCTTCGTCGCCGCCATCAGAAGCGCGCGGACCTCCCTGTGGTTGTGGACTCCCTGGGTGGCCAGGCGCGTCCGCATGATCCTCCCGGAGTTGCACGCGGCAGTCGACCGGGGCGTACGGGTGACCGTGTTCGTCCGCGACCCCAGTGACCAGCTCCAGAAGAAGCCGGCGAACGCGTCCCTCGTCGAGGACCTGCGCGCGGTTGTCCACACGGTCGTACCGATGCACGTCATGCACCAGAAGATCGTCGTCGTGGACGAGAAGACCGTGATGCTCGGCAGCCTCAACGCCCTGTCGCAGAGCTGGACCCGCGAGGTCATGGTCACGATGCGCGGCACCTACTTCGCCCGCAAGATCCTCACTCACGAGCACGCCGAGATCTTCGCCCGCCCACCGAAGTGCCCCCGGTGCGGGCAGGACGACATCGAGATCAGACGCGGTGCAAAGGAGAACTGGTACTGGCGCTGCTACAACAGGCTCTGCCCCACGGGTGGTGGCAACAAGGCCTGGAAGAAGGACATCGACCTCTGGCGCCGGTTGAGGGGATAGGGGCCTGTCGTCAGCCGCGGATCAGCGGCAGGGTTCGCAAGCGCTCGTCGATCGCCCCGGCGACGAAATCGGGGACGGGGCACTCCCGTTTGACCTCCGGCCAGGTGGTGGCCAGAGCGTCGACCGTCTCCCGTACCGTTGCGGTGATCTGTTCCGCGGACAGCTTGAGGGCCGGCGACATCGCACGGAAACTCTCGAGTGTGATGAGGGCGGAATTCGTGGTGCCGCTCAGAGGGAAGGCGAGCTTCTGGTCTGCCTTCGGGTACGCGCCGACGCACACCAGATCGTAGGCCGGTGAGAGCCGGGCCGACCGGCCGGCCGGATAGCGCAGCGTCCAGTTCTTCAGATGTGCGTCGGCGTTCCCCATCGCAATCATGGCGACGAGCCGCCTGAGGTACTCGACGACGTCTTCTGTCGGGCATACCGCGCTGACCACGCGGCCGAGGCCCTCGTAGGTGGCCCGGTCGTACTTGGACTCCGTGGCCACTTCGCGTACCTGGGCGAAGTCCTCCTGATGTACGCGGCCCCCCGCGGTGCGGTCGAAGCGGCGAACGGCGAGGACGGGCTCTGCGGGGTCGATGAGGCGCTCGGGCAGGTTCTTCACCTTCGAGCCTGGTACGAGAGCTACCTCGGGCACGTCGATGCCGGACAGGCCTGCCCAGCGCAGCATGGCGTACTCGTTGGCGGGTACGGCCGGGAAGCGCTCGTCCGGGAGTTTGACGATCCAGTCGCCGCCACTTCCTGTGGCAGGAAGCACCAACGCCTTGTCCTCAAAGCGCATCGAGAACTTGGGCTGGACGCCGGCCAGGGAGAAGCGCAAGGCGTGGTCGTGGCTGCAGACCTCGGGCTGATCGTGATCGGGGAGGTCGTCGAGCGGAGCATCCGGAATCACGCGTACCGCCCCCGGCAGGTCCTCGCCGAGGTGGTTCAGCAGCACGAAGTCGTGGATCCGCTGCTTGCCGAGATCGGCGGCTACCAGTCGCCGGAGGCCGCTGCCCTGCTCGGGGAGCAGATTTGCGAACCATTCGGGCACGCTACCGCTGGCCGTGCGTCGCTTTCGTGGATCGCGCTCGAACCCTTGCCCGAAAACAGGGTGATCGGCTGTCAGGTCCGTATATTCGAACCAGGTGTTCCCCTTGTGGTATCCCAACACCCCGACACGGCGGTCGCTCAGAAAGACGGTTGCGGTCACATCAGGCTGCATCGGTACTGTCTCCCCACAGGTCCTCGCCCGAGAACAGCATCTCGGCCTCCGGCCCATCGGCAAAGCCGAACAGGGCCATGCGCTGCACATGCTCAGAGATGGTGGCGGTGGCGATCTGTGCACGGCGGCCCAGAAACGCTTCGTAGTCCGCGGACTCCAGCAGCTCCACGCACCGCTCGTCCATGCAATGCGAGCGCAGCACCAAGTGGTCCCAGTTCTCCTCGAACAGTCGCCAGAAGTCGATCTTCGACGACGGATGCAGCAACTTGCCGGCCATAGTTCGGTCATGGGGCAGAATCGACAGCAGAGGAGAACCTCCCCTGTCGAGCATGTTCGTCAGCAGGCGAGAGTCGTCGAGCCGGGTCCCCACTGGGTAGTAGTTGCCGTCCGAGTCCGTCGCCCCTTCGAGGAGGACCGGATGCACTGAGAGCAGTCCGAGTACGTTGATCTTCGCCTGGGCCCGGTTCAGGGCCGTCTGGGTCAGATCCGGCTTCCACAGCTCTCCACCGACCGGCAGCAGTTTCAGCATCCGCGTGGCACTTGCGACCGGGTCGTGATCCACAGCGCTGGCATTGCGCCGCAGCGCGACGGTGTTGCCTTGCGGGGCCGCGCCGACCACGGCGCCGCGCCAGATCCAGCGGCGCAAGAGCTCGGCTCCTCGTCCCTCCGGGCGTTGGAACAGGGCGGTGAAGCGGGTGAGTACAGGAATGTAGAGGGCATAGGGAAGCAGCCGGAGATGCGGGATTCCGGCGTCGTTGCGCAGGAAGTCGACCACGAGACGCAGGGCCTTCTCGGTTTGAGCGAAAGCCTGGTGCCGATCCTCGTCGTTCTCGAACTCCTGTCGAAAGTCCCGGTCCACCTTCCCGCCACGCACTGCCATGACGCTCTGCATCAGTATCTGCGGGCTGAAATCACCGAAGTCGAGCGCCGCTACGCGTTCGCGGAGGGCATCGAGGTCGGATGGCTGCACGTCCAGTGGAGCGGAGTGCAGGGCCTGGAAGATCTCGGCTCGCTTGAGAGTCTTCCCGAAGGTGTTCATGCGGTCGAAGATCTCGCGCAGGGCCTGCTCGTCGTCGCCCTCGATTTCGTACATCGGGATCTCGTAGGTGCGGATGGCGGTGGCCACCGCATCGCACAAGTCGTACTCCTCGTCCGTGAGCCAAGGCCGTTCCCGCTGCCAGGCGATCAGGCGCCGGTTGTCGCTCGCGACCCATACCGGCAGCCAGTAATCACGCGGAGGCTGGGAGTGCGGCGCTGACAGGAAGCGCTTGTGCTGGTCCTTCTCGCGGAGGTCGTAGAAGATCCGGAAACGGCGGTCCACCGTCTCCTCGGATGCCGTGAGCGCACCGATGAGCGTGGTCAGCCGCTGTTGCCCGTCGACCACCCACAGGGCGTCGGATCGTTCAGGTGCGTCGAACCGGAGTTCTCCCAGGGTGATCTCTGCGGCAGCTGCGGGCTTGCGCCACATCAGCAGGTTTCCGATGGGGTAACCACGCAGGATGCTGTCGAAGAGTCGCTCGGAGTCGGAGGCCTCCCAGCGGTACGAGCGCTGGAAGCGCGGGATCCGGATTCGCCCGCTCTGCGCCCATTCGACAAGTGTCAGCGGGTCTACGCGACCGACCTTCGGCTTGGTCACTCCTGCCATGATCCTCCTCCTGTAACGGTCACATCGTAGGCCCGATGTCCGGTGCGGCCCGTACCTATCGCAGGTCGTTCAGCGGGATTCCGTCCTCGGTGGTGAAGGCCTTCCAGCCGTTCTGGGCGTTACCCGCGAGGCTGGTGGCCGCTCCCGAGGGGGTGTCGTGGACGGAGCCGTCCTCCAGCCGGAGAGCACCCGTCTCCAGGAGCTCCGCGTAGTGCACCCGGTTGAGATTGCGCCGCCGCCACACCAGCCGCTGCCCGATCCGGAGCCGTCCGTCCGCCAGAAGGGGGCCGAGCGTGTGCTCGCGTGATGAGGACTCAGGAGCGCCCGCGGGCCCCGGCTTTTCCGGGAGGCCGAGGATTCGGCGCAGGGTGCTGTTCGGGGTGTCCACGAAGGGCTTAGCCCGGTTCTGCAGCTCCTCGTAGACCTGGTCGTCCACCCGGATCGTGGGACTCATTTTCCGCTTTTCCTTTCCCTGGTGACACTGTGACAGTGAAGGCTAGCGAGCTCGGCTTCGGCCTACAAGCGGTTTGAACGCTTGTACCGTCGAAGATCGATGAGGGGGGCAAGTTGCGGTACGACCAGCGGGTACTGGTGCTCGTCGAGGTGCGGGGGGAGCAACGCGACTGGGACGAGGCGGAGAGGGTGTTCGACCAGCAGGGCTGGCCCGTCGTGACGGCGTTCGCCCGCGGTGAGGGCCCGTCGCGGGGTGTGCTGCGAGAAGCCGCCTCGGCGCGGCTGTACTCCGTCGAGGTGCGGTTCTTCGGAGCCCGCAACCGGCGCACCGAGCGAGCGGCCGCCTGGCGGGTGGAACGGCTGGCACGGGCGGCCGGTCTGGAGATGTACGCCCGGCGCTGCGAGCTGGTGGACCGGGATCGGGAGCAGCTGACCGGCTGGCGGGCGCATACGGTCGCTCACAGGCCACCCCGCCGACCCGATCAGAGAACGCTGACGCCGATGGCGAGACTGCGCCGAGCAACCGTGGTGTCACGTGCGCGAGTCTCGGAGAGGCGCGGCTACCGCGACACCGGCATGGTGGTCACGGGCACGGCGTCGGAGGCCCGCAGGCTCTCTCGCATGGACCTGCCCGGTGGTTCCGCTCCCGGGGCTGTGACCGACGTGCGGCCGGTCTACGGCCGGGAGCGAAGTCACATCGTGCAGCGTCGCGAGGAGGACGGCCTGCGTCGTATCTACCGGGTCGTGGCCTGGCTGCTCGCCATGACCTTCTGCGCGGTGGTCGCCCGGCAGCAGAGCGGTGTGCGGGTATGGGTGTGGACCGGTGTCGCGACGCTGTGCTTCGTCGGAGGCGCGCGGTTGGCCTACGGCGTGTTCGCGGCCGGCGGCCGCGTGGCGAGCCTCCTCATATGCGGTGCGGTAGCCGTCTACTTCCTTGTCGTCTCGCTCGGCGCGGGCATGGGGGACGACAAAGGCCGGACCCCGGTGCAGATGCTGTCGGTCTTCGCCGTCACGGCGACGGTCGGAGGCATCTGGCTACTGGTCCGCCAGTGGACGTGGGGCGAATGGCTCGCCTGGGCGGCACCGCTCGCCTTCACCGCTGTCGTGTCCTTCGTGGTGGCCTCCGGATCGGTGCTGCACGCGCTGTACGCGGACAGCCTCGGGGTGACGCCCGATGACCTCGACGTCCCCGGGATCTGGCAGGCGGCGTCGGCGGTGAAGCTCCTGAGCCTGCTCAGCTACGCCCTGTTCGTCCCGGCCCTGTGGGGCATCGCGAAGCACGTGCACGCATCGTTCGTCAGCCCGGTCGAGCGGCTGGGCGTCCCGCTGTACGTACTCACCCAGGTGACGGTGGTGGTGATGTGCGGGTTGGGGGCGCTGGACTCGGCACGGGAGGCGGTGGACGACTTCCGTACGGCCGCGGTTCGGAAGACGGCGCCACCTTCCTACTTCGGGGTGGAACCGGAGTGGACGTGCGTCGAGCCGACGGTTCCCGCGGCGAAACTCGGCAGCCGGGGTGGCGTCCTGAAGCCCGAGCGGCCGTACCTGTCGTTCGGGGAGGCCGGAGGAACGGTGTCGCTCTGGGACGAGCCAGCGGGCTCGGCGATTCAGATGCCCGCCGAGCAGGTACGCCTCGTTCCCGCGGCCGACGGCCGGGTCCGGTGCGCCTTCTCATACGCGCGCGTGCCGAAGGACGACTGACTCCGTCAGTCCGCGAAGCCCCTCTCGTCGAGATCCCAGGACAACTGGCCCTCGATCACGAGTCTCTGAGGTTTCATCCGGGCTCGGGTCGGCTTCTTGGCCTGCCGCTTGCCGGCCGTACGGGAGTTGGCACGCCGTTGCCGCTCCCGCACCAGTTCCCCGGGGTGGCGGCCGTCCCCCAGCTCTGCGGCGATGGTGACGGAGTACCCCTCCATGGCGCGCTCCGTCCCCAGGGCGAGCAGCTCCTCCCGGGACGTGCCCACGGTCCCGGCCAGTCCGTGCTTCACGAGCTCGATGAACTGGCTGTTGATCAAGTGCCGGTCGGCATAGTCGTAGCCGAGGCGTCTGCCTCCGTTCGGCCCGCGGGTGCAGTCGTCCTGGAGCAGCAGGCGTACGTAGGACAGAGGCAGGTACATGCCCGCTGCCGGGCCGCCGGGGTCGGCTCGGCCGTCCTCCGGCCAGTAGGCGAGCTTGAGGAAGCAGGGGTCGCTCCCCAGGCGCCAGTCGTGAGGCGCGTGGGCCGGCCGGCCGATCTGCGCCACGGCCTCCAGCCGGTCGAGCTGGCCGCGCAGGCGGTCGTCCACGTATATCCAGCGCTCCACGGGCGGGAGGCGCTTGTACTGGACCATCACAAAACTCTGGGTGGCCTCGTGGTAGTGGATCAGGTCGCTGCCCAGCCGCCCCTCGACGGGCGTGGCGTTGACGTTGGCGACCTCGATGCGCCGCCCTTCGTGTTCGAAGACGTGGATGTCGCAGCGGAAGTCCGGTCCGTCCCAGGGTTGGAGGAGCCTCGGGCCCGGCATCGAGTGGGCGGCATCGTGCTCGATCAGGCTCTGCTCGGTGGGTTCGGGGATCAACCCGGCGAGGTAGGTGTCGTGGGGACTCGATGGCCGGCGCCAGGCGCTGAGAGGGGCGAGGGGGAACTCGCCGATGCTGAGCGCAAGGCGCGTGGAGTCGTACTGCTCCTGCCAGGAGCGGTCCTCGATGCGGGAACTGTCGAAGGGGGCCTGATCCGCGACGCTGGTCAGACGGTCGAGGAGCTGGGCAAACCGCGGCCCCTGCTTGCGCAGTGCGGCGACGAGGCGCTGACCGAGCTCCTCGGGGAGTACGGCGACCTCGCTGGACAGCATGAGGGTGAGGTCCGAGGCGTCTGCCTGTGACAGTGAGGCGGTCACCGTGGCCAGTTCCACCGGCGCGGGACTGCGCCACAGCGGCTCCACCTTGATCAGGGCGTCGCGGGTGGCGATGCGCTTGCCCTTGGGGCGCTTCACCACACCGAGCCAACGCAGCTGGTAGGTGGGGTAGGCGGTGCCTGTCGCGGGATGGGTACGCGCGAACACGAGCGTGACCTGGGGAGACAGGTCACGCGACCGCATGGACGAACCCATGGTCTTTCCCATGAACTGGTCCAGTTGCAACTGCCAGTCGATGTCGTCGAGTTCTGCTGCGGAGAGGGAGATCGCGTAGACCACGGACGGCAGCGTATGTGATCAACGGTCCGGGTGAACGCTGATCTCCGCCCAGACGGTCTTGCCGGGGGCGGCGATGCGGGGTGTGATGCCCCAGCGGGTGGCGAGGGCCGCCACGAGGAGCAGGCCCCGGCCGGCTTCGGCATCGGGGGTGGGCGCGGCGAGGGCGGGCGTCCGCTCGGTGCGGGTGTCGGTGACCTCGATACGGATGCTCGTGGAGCTGGTGTCGGGGTCGGCGCCGACGGTGAGGCGGAGACGGAAGTCCCTGCCGGGGACGTGGCCGTGGCGTACGGCGTTCGCGGTGAGCTCGGCGGCGAGGAGGGTGACGGTGTCGTTGGTGGTCGTGCTGTACGGGTGGCCCCACTCGTGGAGACGGTGCGAGACGAGACGCCGGGCGAGCCGTGCGCCGCGTGGGGTGGATGTGAAGCGCATGTCGAACTCCCGGGCGGGGGCTTTGAATTCGCGCGCGGACTGGGTGGGGTGAGTTGTGGATTCCATGCGGCCAACGGTGGCGTTGCGTGAGTAACGTTGACCAGGAGTGACGTGCGGACGGGTACGGGCTGTACGCGTCGGTGCGGAGGGTGTCGGCGGTACGGGGCGTGACCGGTGGGATGGCCGGGGAGTTGGGTGCGGGAGGCGCGGATCATGGACGATCGTGAAGTGGAAGCCGGATACGAGGCCGAGCAGGGGGCGGCGGGAATCCTTCAGGTCTTCGGGCGGCAGCTGAAGCGGTTCCGGGAGTGGGCGGGGCTCGAACGGCCTGAGTTCGGGGCGATGACGGGGTACTCGGCGTCGACGATCGCGGCGTACGAACAGGGGCGGCGGATCCCGCCGGCGAAGTTCATCGACCAGGCGGATGAGGTGCTCGGGGCGCGCGGAATCTTGAAGGAGATGAAGGAGGAGGTCGCGCGGGCGCAGTACCCGGCGTTCTTCCGGGGCGCGGCGAAGCTGGAGAAGGAGGCCGTGGAGCTGCACGTGTACGCGGTGCAGGCGGTGCCGGGGTTGTTGCAGACGGAGGAGTACGCGCGGGCGGTGTTCGTCATGCGGCGGCCCTTGCTGGATGAGGCGACCGTTGAGGAACGGGTCGCGGCGCGATTGGCCCGGCACGAGATCCTCTCCCGCACGCCGATGCCCACCATCAGCTTCGTGATCGAGGAGTCCGTGCTGCGTCGCCCACTGGGTGGGCGGGACGTGATGCGGGGCCAGCTGGAACACGTGCTGTCGGTGGGGCATCGCCGCAACGTCGAGATCCAGGTGATGCCGACAGAGCGCGCGGAGCACGCTGGGTTGGCTGGTCCGTTCACCTTGATCGAGACGAGGGAAGGGCGGAGGATCGCCTACGTGGAGGTGCTCAAGGACAGTCGCCTCCACACGGAGCGGAAGTCGGTGCGGGAGATTGAGGAACAGTACGGACTCCTCAGGGCCCAGGCCCTCACTCCGCGCGAATCGCTGGCCGTCGTCGAGAAGTTGCTGGGAGAGACATGAACGTCGAAGAGCCTGTGCGGGCGATGCCGGAATCGGCCTGGTTCAAGAGCAGCTACAGCAGCGGCGAGGGAGGAGAGTGCGTGGAGGTGGCGAACGCCGTCGGTTCGACCCATGTCCGCGACTCGAAGAACAAGGCCGGGGCCATGCTGAGCTTCGACACGGAGCAGTGGGCGACGTTCGTCGCCTTCGCGTCGCGCTGACCTGTACGACAACGCGGGCCGCGCCAAATTCGGTTGGCGCGGCCCGTTCGTCTTCCTACTCGTCACCCTTCACGGGAGGCGTCCATCGGCGGGCGGCGATCTCCGCGTCAAGCCGAGCAGAGAAGTGTGCGTGCGCGGCCCGCATCTCGGTCTCTCGGTCGGCCTTGTAGAAGGGTGCGGTGTACCCCTCGGGCGGCGGGGTGGTGGCCGGGTTGTCCAGGTGGTCGAGGAGAGCCGGATAGGTCTCCTTGGCCTGACCGTATCCGTAGGTGTTGTGGTTGCGGGCGAGCTTGCGACCGTTCGCGTCGAAGTACATCTCCGCCTCGTAGTCAGAGAGGATGGGGTAACGGGACTTGTAGATCGCCACGAGCTGATCAGCGGTGATTCCGAGCCAGACAGACACGAGAGCATCCAACTCGACCAGTGCGGCCCGCCTCTCGTACTCCGTCCGGAGGGGTGTGTCGTACTCCCATGCCCCCTTGAGGTGTCCCGCGAGCGGAGCGAGACCTGCCCAAGCGTTGGCCCAGTCTTCGTACCCCGGCCAGGTGAGGTGGAACAGCTCCTGCCAGAGGGGGGCGTAGGCGTTGGTCAGACAGTTGAGCCGCAGGGTGCGGAGGAGGAGGGGCAGGGCGAGGGGATGGTTGGAGGCAGGGGCGGGCATCTTGTGCGCCTCGGCTACCCGAAGGTGTGAGCGTCCAGTGATGCGCAGCAAGTAGTCCATGGGCAACGCTGCCCAGAATCCGGCGGTCAAGACAGTCGCCTTGTTACTTCCAAGCGCTAGGGAGTTCACCGCATCGACGTGCGCCGGACCAGGAGGGATGAGCGCGGCAAACAAGCTGCGCTCGGTGTCGAACGGAACCATGACGCGCCAAGCAAGGCGGAAGAACTCCGTGTATGGGCGGCCATCCCAATGGTCCTGAACAGAGACGTAGCGGTCTGTCTCGCAGGCCCGGATGTAGTTAGTGCGAGGGATGGCGTCGGAGGGGAGGGCTGTGAGGTCGAAAGAAGACCAGTCGCGGTTTGTCTTGCAGGGGTTGTTGGGCTGCTTGTTGAAAGGGGTGGAGCCTGCGATATGCGGCCCTTGAAGGATGACTTCGCTGAGATCCTCGACATCTGAAGTCCGCCAGGAGTACAGGCCGAGCTTCTTGGTTGCCAGGTTCTCGAACATCCCGATGGTGATACGTGGGCGGAAACTTCCGAGCCTGATATCGATCGATGACAATGTTTCGATGGCGTCCTGCTCGCTATCGGTGACGGGATATAGCAGCGCAGCCTGACTGTCCGGTGCTTCGCTATCCCCTGCCAGGCGATTCCATTCCATCAGTTGCTCGGACGTTACGTGGACCAGGCGTGATTTGTGTGCCCTGAGGTCCCATGAGCCGTCATGCTTCATTCCCGGCAGTGCGCCCCTTCCGTTGTGAGTCAACGAGGAAGTGAGAGTGTCGGGCGAAAAGAGCCAGCTGATATGGGTGAAAGAGGGCGCTTTGCGTGAGCCGTAGATGTTGATGCTGAACTCGGTGTTCGCGTGGATCTCGGAGAAGACGCCGGTGCGGTTGTAGAAGTGCGCATGCATCCGCAGATGCCCGTAGGCGGCCTCACGGAGTCGCCCCTCTTTTGTCCCGCCGAAGTGCGTGTCTGGGTGAATCAACCCCGCCGTTCCCGCCGTGCTCGTCTGCCCCCAGACTCGGCACATGAATGCCCGGTACAAGTCCGGCCGCGTCTTGTACAGCAGCGGATACGTGGTCGGAGAACTCAGCAGGCCCGCCGTCCCGACGACCCCTGCCAGCTCGGCAAGGTAGAAGCCGGAAGCGCGAGAGCTTGTGAGTGTTTCGTCCTTCCGTAGCCGCCATTCCTCCGCGCTCGGCTTTTCGCTGAGCACGAACCACGGTTCCAACTCGGCGAGGATCACATCCTCCTGCCAGTCTGGCCGCACCCAAGGCGGATTCCCGACCTGCAGGTCGTACCCGCCCCGCTCGAAGACCTGGGCGTACTCCAACTCCCAGTGGAAGAAGCCCTGCTGCGTAGCGATGTCCTTCGAGCGGGCCGCCCACGGGAATCGGGACTCCAGCCAGTAAGACCGATCCATCCCCATCAAGTCCGGCAACGCGTCCTCGTACGGCGTCAGTTCCGTCAGCGACTCGAACTCCGCGATCAGCGACTCCGTCGGCACATCCTGCGTCCCCAGCAACGACTCCGCGAAGTCCAGCCAGTCGTCCAGGTTCGCCAGCGGGATCACAGCGCGGCGCTTCTCCGCAATGGACTCCTTGCGGCGGCCCATCCGCCGCTTGGCCACGTCCTCCTGCGTGAGCGACAGCTGCTTGACCTCCATACCGAAACCGGGGAGGGCCTCTTCCTCCCAGGACATCAGTACGCCGGCGTCCTCGTCCTCCGCCCCCGAGACGGCCACCTCATAGGCAGCCGACTGCTCCGCCAGCTCCGCCGCCTGCCGGTAACGAGGATTCGTCCCATCCAGCAGCGACGCCTCCTGGACCGGCCAGAACCACAGTGCGCACCACGCGTCCATCAGCGTCTTCAGTCGCCAGTACGGGGTGTCGACCGCCTCAAGGTCCGCCAGGACCTCCTCGCGCTGGACCGCCTCCACCGGCTGGCGCAGCCACTCCGGCTCCGCCCCCCAGACATCGATCTTGCGGCTGATGTCCCGCTCGGAGATCTCCAGGCGGCGAACCACCAACTGCCACAGGTACTCCGCCCGACGCGCGAGCCCCTGGAGCCGCGTCGTCTGCTTCGCGCTCGGCCACTTCGTGATCGCCTTGCGCCAGGTGCCGAGCGCCTTCGCCTCCTCCGGGGCAAGCGCCTTCGCCTCCTTCTCGGCCGCGACCGCGCCCCACTCCTTCGCCGGAAGCAGGAAGTGGTGGACCGAGCCGGCCGGCAGGCCCGCCGCCGCATCCGTGAGAGGGAAGCGTTCCGGCGTGGCGCCCAGCCAGCCGCCCTTCTTCAGGCGGTCCGCGCCGTAGATCTCCCGCCGACCGCCGATCAGCGAGTTGCCCCGCCGCAGGTGGAGGCCGAACCACGGCGCCTCCATACCGGGGTGCATCGTGTTCAGCCACAGCGAGACCTCAGCCAGTTCGACGGCCGTCGAGTTGAGGTCCACGCCGTAGGAGTTGTGCAGCGCGATGTACGCCTTGGCCTTCTGGAGCTCCACCGGGTACTGCTCGGTGTCGATCGCCTGGCCGGTCTCGTCCTGGCGGCGGCGCAGGTACTCGGCCGCGACCTGGTTGATGGCCTCGTTGAGGAACGCGCCCGAGCCGAGGGCCGGCTCGCAGATCTTCCAGTCCAGGAGTTCCCGGGCTTCCGTGACCGTGTCGTCCTGGTCGAGGCGGTGCTGCAACGCCAGCTGGACCGTGACCTTCGTCAGGGATTCCGGCGTGTAGTACGAGGCCGAGGTCTGGCGGTCGCGGCCCGAGAGACGGTAGACGAACGAGCCCGGGCGGTACCGGACCCGGACGTCGGCGCCCGTCTCCTCGTCGCGACGGCGGACGAAGACGGAATCCGCGTACTCGTCGGCCTTCGAGGACGGGATCAGCCAGGAACCGTCCTTCGGGTCGCCGTTCTTCGCGACCTCGTACAGTTCCTCGCCCGCGATGAAGCCCGCGTACGACATCAGCCCCTCGTACACCGCGCCCAGCTGGTTGATGCCGAGCTGCGCGTACGAGATGAAGCCGCCGCGCTCGCCCTTCCTGCCCCGGGTGAGCATCAGCTTCCGCAGGACCTTGTACAGGGTCGCGTTGCGGAGGCGGGTGTCCAGGTAGCGCGGGCCCTCGTCCGAGTCGTCGTCGTGGCGGGGGTCCTTGACGGACTCCGCGCCGATGAGGCGGATCGACTCCGGCTCGAAGAGCTTCGAGTGGAGCGGCTCGAAGCGGAGACCGACGTCTTCCGACTCCTTCTCCGCCACCCCGTGCGTGCGGCGCGGCCGGTAGCCCTCCTGGACCTTGCTGAAGAGCAGGTCCAGGGACTCGTACAGGTAGACGCCCTCGCGGGCCTTCTCGCCCACCAGGTCGCGTTCCGCGACGAGTTCGCCGAGGCGGCCGAGGCCGTACCCCTGGTGGTACTCGGGGTAGTCGGACGGCAGGATGCCCAGCTCGGGGCGGGCCTCCGCGTACAGGAGGAAGAGGATGCGGTACAGGTAGCGGAGCGACTCGCGGGTGAGCTGCCGGGAGAGTTCGGGGAGTTCCTTTACGTCCTCCAGGCGGACTCCGTCATGGCTGGTGATCCGCTCCAGGACCTCGTTCGCGATGAGTTCCACGGATTCGCGGAGGCCGTCGCGGAGTTCGGACGAGACGCCGACGGCGTGCTTCGTGGACTTGTCGACGAGGCCGGCGAGCGGGTTCTCGCCGCCCTCCTCCGGAGTGCGCAGCGAGTCCGCGCCGAACAGGGCCGCCAGGGTGTCGAGTTCCTGGCCGTCCTTGGTGTTGTTGCGATCGAGGGCCGTGTCCAGCGAGGCAGCGAGGTAGCGGCCCTCACCCCAGGCCGCCCGGTCCGCGAGGACGATCACGCCGCCGGCGAGCAGCAGCACGTACCGGGGTGCGTCCTCGCTCGCGAAGAGGAACGAGGCCAGCTTCGAGCCCGTACGGAGCGACGAGGACGCGTCCAGCTGTACGGGGGTGAGGAGGCGGCCGGGGCCGTCCGGGTCAAGGGCGGCGTCCGGTTCGGCCGCCCAGCCGCAGTCGACAGCCACGAGGCCCGGCTCGGCGTGCGCGACCGGGATCTCGTACGTGTGGTCCGCTCGCGACACCGTGAGGGTCTGGGGCTTGGCGTCGTAGCCGAGCGCGCGGAGGACGGCGGCGTTGAGGGAGGTCGCGCGCTCGCGCCACTCGGGTGCGTCGTACGTCGTCGCGTCGTCGTGTGCGACCGCCGCCTCCGCGAAGAAGGCGCGGGTGCGGAAGTACGGGCGGCGCAGGGCGCGCAGACCCAGACGAGGGGTGACCGGGAGGGCCTCCGGGTCGGGTTCCTGATCCGCGGAGTCCGCGGACTTGGCCTCCTCCTCGCGGGTCTTCCAGGCCGCGAGAAGCCCGGACTTGAGGTCCTTCGGGAAGACCTCGGCCAGGTAGTGCGCGGAGAAGTAGTCGCCGCGGTTGACCAGGGAGTCGTACGTCATGGGGATTCTCCTAGGCGTGCGCGGCGGAGCCGTGGGCGGAGTCGAGGACGGCCAGCACGCGCAGCATCGGGCGGCCCGTCGTCAGGAGGGAGTCGGCGAGGCGGGAGAGGTCGTCCTTGGTCTCCTCGCCCGCGAGGGTGGCTTGTTCCCACTGGCCGAGGCGGTGCCGGTACTCCTCGATCGGGGCGAGGAGGGCCTTGTCCCACTCCGAGCTGTGGCGCGAGAGGAAGGCCTCGGCGGCCTCCAGGGCGGCGGGGATGCCGGCCCGCAGGCCGTCCACGTCGTGGGGATGCAAGGGGTTGGCCATCGTCGGTCCGATGCCGGCCTCGCGGAGTATCCCCACCATGTCGTCGGTGACGTCCTCGCCCGTGACGGCCATCCACTTGACGACGGTCGGGCGACCCAGGGCGTTGGAGTAGATGCCCTGCACGAGATACACGGAGGCCTCGACGTCGGCCGTGATGACCGGGGCCTCCTGGCGGCCCAGCTTGACGAGGACCTTGTCGGTCAGCCACTCCACCACCGGGTGGAGGTCGGTGAGCAGGGAGATCTCCGGCCAGCTGGAGGTGCCCGACTCGCGGGCCCGTACGAGGGCGCGGTCGGCCAGCTTGCGGTTGAGGGTGACGAGGAGGCGTTCGCTCAGGCGCTGCTCGCGGCGGTAGTCGGGCGGCAGCGCCTTCAGGCGGTGCACCAGGTCGACCGGGGGCTTGAAGGAGATCAGGCCGTTCTCGGGGTCGCGGTCCATCCCGAGGGACTGCTGGGCGTCCGGGAAGACCTCCCGTACGGCCTCGTCGACGAACTCGCGGGTGGTCGTGAAGAGGCGAGGCACGTGGGCTTTTGGCGGGGCGGCCGATGAACCGTCCGATGCGGGAGTCTCGGCGGCGGGCTCGGCGGACACGTCGTCGACCTGGGCGAAGAAGTCGGCCAGGAAGTCGTCCGCCCCGCCCGCCTCCTCGGCGGTGTGCTGGAGGGACTCGTCGACCGTGCGGCCCTTGAGCAGGTCCTGGATCAGCGACTTCTCCTCGGCCTCCGCGCGGTACAGGCCGGAGACCGCCTCTGCCGTGCCGAGCGAGCGGTGTGCCTCGTCCTCCCGTTCGAGGAGACGTTCGGCGACCGTGCGGTCGTCCTTCGCGCCGTCCACCTCGCTGGTCAGGATCAGGGCGCGGAACTGCGGCTTGTGAACCTGACCGTAGCGGTCGATACGGCCGTTGCGCTGCTCGATGCGGATCAGCGACCACGGAACGTCGTAGTGGATGAGCTGATGGCACTGCCGGTGGAGGTTGACACCCTCGGAGGCCACGTCGCCGGTGAAGAGGATGCGGACGGGTGCGTCGGCGAGGCCGAAGTCCTCGACGCACTGCATCTGCTGCTCGTCGGAGAGGCCGCCGTGCATCACACGGGCCGCTTCCTCCAGGGCCTTGCCCTTGAAACCGAGCGCGGCCGGTACGGCGGACCGCAGCCACTCCAGGGTCTGGACGCGCTCGGAGAAGACCACGACGCGTGTCTCGCTGCGCGGTCCGACCCCGATCGCCTTCAGCTGCTCGACGAGAGCGGCGAACTTGGCAGAGTCCTGCTCGGTCAGAGCGTCCGTCAGCTCCCGCAGGCGCTGGAGGGCGGCCAGTTCGGTGCCCGTCGCGTCCGGGTCGTTCTTCTTCTCCAGCGTCTTGATACGGGTGTCGACCGTCGAGCTCAGGGCGGCGTGCGAGGAGAGGAAGGATTTGAGCAGGGTGTACGGGAAGAGCGGGACCTCGCTCACCGAGCGGCTCTCGGTGGGCAGCCAGACCTGGGCCAGCTCCTCGAAGATCTTCTCCTCGGCCGGGGTCGCCGGGCAGCGCACCGACTCGGAAGGTCCCCGGTCGGCCCACTGGCCGGACATCTTCTCCCGTACCTCGGCGCTGACCTTGGTGCGGCGGATGAACAGGTGCTCGATGTCCTCGGCCGAGTACCGCTCCGGGTCGCGGATCGCCGCCGGGTCGAGCAGCGCGATCAGCTCGGCGAACGAGCGGGCGTTGCCGTTGTGCGGGGTCGCGCTGGCGAGGATGAGGGCATCCGTCTGCGGGGCGAGGAGCTGCGCGAGCTGGTTGCGCAGCGAGCCGCGGTTGATCAGGTTGTGCGACTCGTCGATGACGACGGCGTCCCACCGGATGTGCTCCAGGTGGTGCTTGTACTGATCGGTGTTCTTGAGGGTGTCGATCGAGACGATCACCCGCTTGAAGAACGTGAAGGGGTTGCGGCCCGCCGGGATCTCCCGCTGGATCCGCTCGATGCCCGCGGAGTCGAGGCGGATCAGCGGGATCGCGAACCGCGTCCACAGCTCGTGCTGGAACTGCTCCAGAACGTGCTGCGGGGTCACGACGAGGATCCGCTCGCCGCGGCCGCGGCGGATCAGCTCTGCGAGGGTGAGTCCGATCTCCAGGGTCTTGCCGAGGCCGACTACGTCCGCGATCAGCATGCGGGGGCGCAGGTTCCGGCCCGAGAGCGCGAGCTGCGCGGGCCGCTGCTGGTAGGGGAGCGGGTCGAGCAGGAAGCTGTCGGCGAGGGCCAGGCCGCGCTCGGACTGGGGCAGCGGGGTCTTGCGCAGGATCGCTTCCAGGAAGAGCCGGCTGCGGCGGAAGTTCGGCGAGTCGTCGCTGATCAGGGTGGTCTTGGCGGGGTCCATGAGCTCGATGCCGGGCGCGCCGTCGCGGGTGCGTTCCAGGCCGGTGAAGAAGACGGCCTCCTGATCGCGGACGAACTCGGAGATCCCGACGGCTTCGATGCGATCGCCGTCATGGTCGGTCCGGGTGACGTTCTTGACCAGCCATTCCTCATCGCGCACGACGATCTGGGCGCCGGGCGGGAGACTCGTACCGGTACCCGGGGCGGGCTGCCGACCGGACTGCCGACTGGACTGCTGGGCGGTCACCCGCGGTACCTCCTGGTAGCTGCTGAACTGTGTAGATCTTCGTGCGGGCCACGGCCCCGGACAAGGGGCGATGGTCACCTTTGTCCGGGACCCCCCGGCGCCTTGCTGCCCGTCGGACCGCTCAGAACGGCGCCGTCGACGCGTATGTCTCCCGCAACTGGGCCGCGATCCGGAGCGCGGCGGCGGAACGTCGAGGGCCGGCGGGAGGCGCGGGAGTGGGCGTGGGCATGGGTTGCGCCGGGGTTTCGGCTGCGGGCTCTGCGTCCGGGGTGGTGACCGCGATCGTCGGGGTGTAGCCCGGCTGTTGGGCGGGGGTGGACTGCTGCGGCAGCGGGACGGTCGGCGCCACGGCCACCGGCGGGTTCGGGGTCAGGAGGGTCGAGGCCTCGGCGAAGGTCTCGGCGTCCGTCGACGGCGGGGTAGGAGCCGGTACAGGGGAGGGCTGCGGCGGTTCGTACGCGGCCGCGGTGAGGGAGGCCAGCTGCCGTCGGGCCTGGGCCACGGTCACTCCGTGCGCCTTGATGATCGCCACGCACCGGGAGACCACCTCGTCCATCGTCGGACGGTCGTGCTGTGCGTACCGGAGCATGGACGACAGGAGACCGACCAGTTCCTCGGGCGCTCCCGACAGGTCGGGCTCCTTGTCGGGGTTGACGATGTGACTGAAGAGCACCTGTACGTGATCGGCCTGGTACGGATAGTGGCCCGTGGTCATGAAGAGCAGAACCGCCCCGAGCGCGTACACGTCCACCGGTGCCGTCAGCGGCTTCTCTCCGTTCGCCTGCTCCGGAGACATGCAGGCGGGGGTGCCCATCACCATGTTCGGCGCAGTGAGGGAGGCGCTGGACTCGGCGAAGACGGCGAGGCCGAAGTCGATGATCTTGGGGCCGTTGGGGCCGAGCAGGATGTTCGCCGGCTTGAGGTCCCGGTGCAGCAGCCCTTGGCTGTGGACTCCGGCCAGCGCCTCGGCAAGGGTCGCGCCGAGCGAGGCGGCCGCCAGCGGCGACAGGACACCCCGGGTGTCGAGAAGCCGACGCAGGTCGGGGCCCTCCACGTACTCGGTCGCGAGCCACGGCTGCTCCGACTCCGTGTCGGCCTTCACGAACGCGGCTACGCGCGGTCCCCAGATCGTCTTGAGGACCTCGATCTCCTGGGCGAACCGCTGCCGGGTCTCCGAATCGACGACCGTGGGTTTGATCACCTTCACCGCGACGGCCTCACCGGCGGCGGACTCGCCGAGGTAGACCTGGCCCATGCCGCCGTGGCCGATCCGTCCCAGTAGCGTGAACCCGCCCAGCTCGGCCGGATCGTCCGGGCTCAGCGGCGTTGCGTTCACTCTGGTCTCCACCTCGAAGATCCACCGAAGGTCGCGCGATGGTCGCGTACGTACGGGCCAAGGGTATCGGCGGTGTCCGACATAGGGTCGGGTTCGGGTCAGACCGCCCAGGCCCTGGCCGGATACAGCCAGTGGTGATCGAGAACAGTTCCCGCGAGCTCAGGCTTAGCCTGCCCTCCCGAGTCGATCAGGGCGGCGTGAATCAGCCAGGTACTTCGGTCTTTCTCCGTGGTCACCGCGCCCCAGGGACAATGGCGGGCGATGACCGTCACCGCCCCCAGCGCCTCTACCGGCCCGCTTCCCGAGCCGTTGGGCTTCGGCCCCTTCACTCACCTCACCGTGCCGAACGCCCCGCTCTACCGCCAGGTGATGCGGGCATTCCTGACGGCCAAGGAACGGTTCGCGGTCCATCTGCGGCCAGAGGACGTCCACACCGCACTGCCTGCGGACATCAGGCCCGCCGAACCGGATGCCGTCGCCGGCGCGCTCGACAAGCTCGTCGGCTGGGGCAATCTGCGGGCGGACCCCGACACCGCCCGTGTGACCGCGGTCGAAGACTTCTACCGGAAGCGATTCATCTACCAGCTCACGCGGGAGGGAGAGGCCGCCGAGGAGGCGCTGTCTGCCTATGACGAGGCGCTCGGGCGTCGCGGCGCCCTTCAGGCCGTGGCCCTCCACGACATCGTCACCCAGCTTCGCGCCCTTCTCGTCCTGGCTGCCGAGAGGGAGCCGGATCCGGCCAAGACGTATTTGGCGCTCGACACGCTGGCCAGCCGTTTCGCCGCGCTCGCCGACAACGCACGGGCCTTCATGGGGTCGCTCCAGCGGACCATCGACCTCCATGACGTCGAGGAGGAGGTCTTCCTCGCGTACAAGGACCGGCTCATCCAGTATCTGGAGCGGTTCATCCAGGACCTGATCACGCTGGGCGGGCGGATCGCCCGGCTGATCCTGGAGCTGGAGGAGGGGGGCCGGGTGGATCCGCTGCTGAGGGCCGCCGCCCGGCGCGAGGCCGCCGACGCCTCGCCGGAGGAGGCCGTCGACGCCGAGCGCGAGGTGTACGAGCGGTGGGCCGCGCGCTGGGCGGGGCTCGGCGCGTGGTTCATCAGCAGGGACGGGCGGGAGTCGCAGGCCCGGCTCCTGCGCGGTCGGGCACTGGGGGCGATTCCGCAGCTCCTGGCCGTCGTACGGGCGTTGCACGAGCGCCGGGCAGGGCGCTCGGACCGGTCCGCGGACTTCCGGACCCTGGCCCGCTGGTTCGCCGAGGCACCCGATGACGACGCCCGGCACCGGCTGTGGCGAATGGCTTTCGGCCTCTACCCGGCCCGGCACCTCACCGTCGACGCCGACACTCTCGCCGCCCGGGCCGCGAAGCCCGTCCCGGCCGCCACACCGTGGGCGGACGCGGAGCCGCTGCGGATCAGCCCCCAACTGCGCCGCACCGGGAGCTACGAGCGGCGAGGCAAGCCCCGCAAGGTCGAGGACCGCGAGGCGAGGCGGCGCGCTCTGGCCGAGGCGGCTGCCAAACAGGCCGCGGAGACGGCCGCCGCCCGCGTCCGGCTCGTCACCGACGGTGTCACGCGCCTGTCCGAGCTCGGCGAGCTCGACCCGGCCTCCTTCGGCCTGTTCCTGCAGCTTCTCGGCGACGCGCTGGCCACCTGGCGCCCGGGGATGAGGCACACCGTGGCCACCAGCAACGACGGCTCCATGGAGATCCGGCTCACCGCGCTCGCCGACGGCACCACAGCCGACGGCACCACAGCGGAGGTCCGCACGCTCGGCGGAGTCTTCAGCGGCCCGGACCACCTCATCGAGATCGTCGACCTCACGGACGGGCACGTTCTCACGGACGGTGACGCCCTCGCGGACGGCGACTCCCTCACCGACGGAGAAGCCCTCACGGACGGTGACGCTCTGACGGACGGAGTCCTTGGCCGATGACCACTCCCCTCGCCGAGGTGCTGGACGGCCAGCATGCCGCCGACCTGCGCAAGGCCGCGCGCGCCCTGCTGAAGCACCCCCTTCTCCTCGCGCGCGGCCGCCACGCGGACGAGTTCCGCCTCGTCCGCCGGCACGCGTCCGAACTCCGGGAGTGGTTCGACCGCAACACCGGCTGGTCGCTCCAGGTGGACGCCGAGACGGCGCGGCTGCGCAAGACCCCCGGCGTACTCTCCGACCCCACGCACCCGGCGCGCGACGCGGGTCGCGGTGGAACCCCCTTCACCCGCCGCCGCTACGTCCTGCTCTGCCTCGCGCTCGCCGCCCTCGAACGCGGCGAGTCCCAGATCGCCCTCGGGCGCCTCGCCGACCAGATCGTCCTCGACGCCGCCGATCCCCGACTCACCGCGACAGGGATCGAGTTCGCCCTGGAGCGTCGTGACGAACGCCTCGACCTCGCCGCCGTCGTACGGCTGTTGCTCGACCTCGGTGTGCTGCGGCGGGTGGCGGGCGAGGAGGAGGCGTACGTCAGCGGGGCGGGCGACGTCCTGTACGACGTCGAGCGCCGCGTCCTCGCCGGACTTCTGGCCTCCCGCCGCGGCCCCTCCACCATCCATGCCGCATCCCTCGACGACCGCCTCACCGAACTCGTCGCCGAAACCGCCCTGGACAGCGACGAACTGCGCTTCCGGGCCATGCGCCGCGCACTCACCCGCAGGCTGCTCGACGACCCGGTCGTGTACTACGACGAGCTGACCGACGCCGAACTCGGCTACCTCACGCGGCAACGCGGCTTCCTCACCGCCAAGATCACCGAACTGACCGGACTGGTCGCCGAGGTGCGGGCCGAGGGGATCGCCATGGTCGATCCCGAGGACGACCTCACCGACCTCCGCATGCCCGAGCAGGGCACCCACGGCCACATCACCCTGCTCCTCGCCGAATACCTCGCTTCGGCCGCCGGCCCGGTGACCCTCGACGCCCTGGCGCTCCGTGTCCGTGAACTCGCCGCCGAACACGGCGGCTTCTGGGCGAAGTCCGCCCGGGAGCCGGGTATGGAGGCCGAGCTGGTCGAACAGGCCGTCGCCCGGCTCACGGCCCTGGGCCTGGCCTCCCGTACGTCCCAGGGGATCGCGGCCCGTCCCGCCCTCGCCCGGTACGCGGTCGGCGAGACCGTCATCCGCGAACCCGGCTCCGCCCCCGTGCCCCCGCAGCGAAAGGCCACCTCGTGACCCGCCTCCCCACCCCGCGGCGTTCGCGCTGGCAGCCCCTGCGCGTCGGGCTCGTCGACCTGTTCCACTACGACGTGGAGGAGTTCCACTTCCGGGACGGGCGCCTGCTGCTGCGCGGTAACAACGGCACCGGCAAGTCCAAGGTGCTCGCCCTGACGCTGCCGTTCCTGCTCGACGGCGACCTCAGCCCGCGCCGTGTCGAACCCGACGGCGACCCGGGCAAGCGGATGGAGTGGAACCTGCTCCTCGGCGGCGAGCACACGCACTCCGAACGGCTCGGCTACACCTGGATCGAGTTCGGCAGGCTCGACGACACGACCGGTGAGCAGCACTTCCGTACGCTGCTGTGCGGGCTCAAGGCCGTCAGCGGGCGGGGCATCGCCCGGCACTGGTACGCCGTCACCCGCCAGCGTGTCGACCACGGGTCCGCCGAACGCACGGAGGAGACCTTCCGGCTGGTCGACGCCACCGGCACGGCCCTGTCCCGGGACCGCCTCGCCGAGGCCGTCGCCGGACACGGCATGGTGTACGACCAGGCCAAGGTGTACCGCAAAGCGGTCGACGAAGCGCTCTTCGGCCTCGGCGAGCAGCGGTACGCCGCCCTGGTCGACCTGCTCATCCAACTGCGCCAGCCCCAGTTGTCCAAGCGGCCGAACGAAGCCGCTCTCTCCCGCGCCCTCACCGAGGCGCTGCCGCCCATGGACCAGGCTGTGATCGCCGACGTGGCCGAGGCGTTCCGGTCCCTCGACGAGGAGAAGGACGAACTGGCCGCCGCGTCCGCCGCCGAGCGGGCCGCCTCCGCCTTCCTGGAGCACTACCGGCGGTACGCCCGCATCGCCACCCGGCGCCGCGCCCGGCTCCCGCGCGCCGAGCACTCCCGCTACGAGCGCGTCCAGCGAGATCTGGCCGAGGATCAGCAGCACCGGGTTCGCGCCGAGGAGAAGCGGGCGGCGGCCGAGGAACAGATCAGGTCCCTGGCCGAGACCGGGGAACGTCTGAGGGCCCAGGAGAAGGCGCTGCGCGAGGCGCCCGAGATGCGCGACGCCCGGGAGCTGGAGCACGCCGCCCAGGCCGTGACGCGAACGGCGCAGGCGGCGCACCAGGCGCGGGAAGACCGCCAGCAGGCGGACGCCCTCCATACCAAGGCGCTCGGACGGCTCGGCACCGCCGACAACCGGCTGCATGCCGCGCGAGGCCGTGCCGACGAGACCCGCGCCCACGTGCGGGAGCAGGCAGCCGCCGCGCACGTCACCCTGCCGACGGACGACCTGCTGCCCGAGCCCGCGTCGCGGCGCGCCGTCGAGGAGGCCACGGACCGCGCCCGGCGGGCGCTCGCCCACCTCGAGGGCCGCCTCGAAGCGTCCGAGCGCGCCGCCGACGCGCACCGCCGGGCGGCGGGCCGTCTCGACGAGGAGGAGAGCGACCTCGCGCTGGCCGCCGAGACGCACGCCGAGGCGCAGGAGAACGCGGCGAGGGCAGGCCGGACCCTCCTGGACGAGGTACGCGAGCGCGCCCGCGCCTGGAAGGAGCTGGCCTTCGCCGACGAGACCGGCCTCCTGGACGAACTCCAGGAGTGGACCCGGCATCTCGACGGCCCGTACCCGGCGCGGGTCCACGCCACCCAGGCACACATCGCCCGCTCGGCGGACCTCGCCGACCAGGCCGCCGAAGCCGCCCGCAGGACCATGGAGCTGGCGGAGCGCACCGACGAGGTCCGTCGGGAGCTCGCCGCGCTGGAAGCCGGTGCCGGCCGTGAGCCCCAGCCCCCGGTGACGCGCACCCCCGGCCTGCGCGAAACGCTGCCGGGCGCGCCGCTCTGGCGCCTGGTCGACTTCCGTGACGAACTGCCCGAAGCCGACCGCGCCGGGCTCGAAGCGGCACTCGAAGCCGCCGGCCTCCTCGACGCCTGGGTGCTGCCCGACGGCATCGCCCTCGCGGCGGCCGGGCACGACGTCCTGCTCTCCGCGTCGGACGGACCGGTGAGCGGTGCCTCGCTGGCGGACGTGCTGTGCCCGTCCGTCGACCACGGCGACGCACAGGCCGCCGCCGTGGACGAGGCGACGGTGGCCCGACTGCTCGCCGCCATCGGTCTCGGCGGCATCGGTCCCGTAGACGGGAGAGAAGCCGCGACATGGGTGGCGCCCGACGGACGCTTCCGGGTCGGCGCACTCACCGGTACGTGGGCCAAGCCCGCCGCCGCGTACATCGGCGAGGGCGCGCGCGAGGCGGCGCGCCGGGCCCGTGTTGCCGCACTGGGCATCGAACTCGCCTCCCTGCGCGAGGAGTCGGAGAATCTCGCGGCTCGGTCCGAGGCGATCGCGGCACGCCGGCGCACGCTCGACGCCGAGCTCGCCGACGTCCCCGACGAGTCGTCGCTCACCCGGGCGCACGCGGTCGTGAGCGCCGCCGCCGAGACCGTACGCAAGGCCCGAGCCCGGTACGAAGGGCGTGCCGCCGAGGTCGCCGAGGCGGCCGAACACGCCGAGCGGGCCGCCGCCGAACTCGCCGAGGCCGCCGCTGATCTGGGGCTGCCCGCCGACCGTGCCGGACTCACCGCCGTACGTCACGCCCTCGGTTCCCTCGCCACCGCCCTGGCCGCTCTGTGGCCCGCGCTGCGCGAACAAGGCGAAGCCGCACGGCAGGTGGACGACGAGTGTGCCGAGGCGGCCGAGGCGGAGCAGCGGGTCATCGATCTCGCCCAGCGGGCCGAAGAGGCGGCGCGCGAGGCGGCGGCGGCCGACGAGCGGCACCGGACCCTGCGTTCCACCGTCGGCGCCGCCGTCGCCGAACTCCAGCGACGCCTCGTCGAGACCGCCGAGGCACAGCGGATCTGTGAGGCCGACCTGAAGAACGCCCGGCAGCGTCACGCCCAGGCGGACCGGGAGGCGAGCCGGGCCGAGGGGCGGATCGAGCAGCTGGAGAAGGAGCTGGCCGAAGCCGTCGAGGCACGTGCGGAGGCCATCGCAGCGCTCCAGCGTTTCACGGCCACCGGTCTGGTCGCGGTCGCGCTGCCCGAGCTCACCGTACCCGCCTCGGACGACGGCCCTTGGGCTGCGACCCCGGCCATCGCGTTCGCCCGCGCCATCGACTCCGGCCTGTCGTCCGTCGACGACACGGACGCCGCCTGGGAACGAGTCCAGCGTCGTCTCAGCGAGGAACTCAAGGCCCTGCAGGACACCTTGTCCCGGCACGGTCACAGCGCGTCCGCCCGCATGGTCGAGGACGGCATGGTCGTCGACGTCGTCTACCAGGGTCGTGAGCGTGCCGTACCCGAACTCGCCGACGCACTCGCCACGGAGGTCGGCGAGCTCACCCGCATCCTGTCCGCGCACGAACGGGAGATCCTCGAAACCCACCTGATCACCGAGGTCGCCGGCACTCTCCAGGAACTCATCGGTGCCGCCGAACGCCAGGTGCGGGACATGAACACCGAACTGGAGGACCGCCCCACCTCCACCGGCATGAGACTCCGACTGGTGTGGCGGGCGTCGCGCAAGGCCCCGTCCGGACTGGCCCAGGCCCGCGAGAGGCTGCGCCAGTCCGCGGACGCCTGGACTCCGGAGGACCGCGCGGCGGTGGGCGAGTTCCTCCAGGCCCAGATCGCCCGCCAGCAGTCCGACGACGGCTCGGGCAGCTGGCTCGAACACCTCACCGCCGCGCTCGACTACCGCTCCTGGCACGAGTTCGGCGTCGAACGCCACCAGCACGGGCGCTGGGTCCCGGCCACCGGCCCGGCTTCCGGCGGCGAACGCGTCCTCGCCGTGTCCGTACCGCTGTTCGCCGCGGCCTCCTCGCACTACGCCAGCGCGGGCAGCCCGCACGCGCCCCGCCTGGTCACCCTCGACGAGGCGTTCGCCGGTGTGGACGACGACTCCCGCGCCAAGTGCCTCGGACTGCTGAGCGCCTTCGACCTCGACGTGGTCATGACCAGCGAACGGGAGTGGGCCTGCTACCCGCAGGTGCCCGGCATCGCCATCGCCCAGCTGTCCCGGATCGACGAGGTGGCGGCCGTCCTCGTCACCCGCTGGGAGTGGGACGGTACGCGACGGCAGCGCCGCGAGGACCCCGTACGGCACGTGCCCCAGGGCGCGCTCGGCCGCGTGGAGCCCGTACGGCACGCGCCCCAGGATGCGACCGGTGCAGGGGAGCCCGAGCCGCTGTGGAACTGACCCATGGGCCTGAGCCCGGCACCGAAGGAGTCGACAGCGCGCGGCTCGCCCGGCTGCTCGGCACGCCGGACCTCTCCTGGCTCGTCGAACGAGCGCGCCGACGACTGGTGGCCGGGCAGCCCTTGACCGGTTCCGTGTCCCTGGCCGATCCCACTCCGGCCCAGCGAGCGGCGGCCGAACGACTTCTCGCCCGGGCCCCCGGTGGCGGCAGGTCTCTGACCGTACGGCTGGAAGCGGTCGACGCTGTACTGCGCCGTTCGGGCGCGAGCCCGAATGGTCTCGCCGCCGCGGTCGAGGCGCTCACCGGACCTGTCACCTCGCTCGTCCAAGCCCGCCAAGAGGAGGAGGACGCCTGGAAGCGGGCGCACACGCCGCTCGACGAGCTCGTCGCTTCGGTCCCCGCGCTTGCGGAGTGGGCGGCTCGGATACGCGCCGACGGCTTGGCGCGGCGCCTGGGGCGTACCCCAGACGTTACGTTCGGTCTGCTCACCGGGGTGTGCGCCGCCCTGCGCGCACTCCCCGCCGCCCCGGTCGTCTCGCTACCCGCCTTCGCCGCCCGGGTCCTCGGCTGGGCTCACGCCCTTGACGACGGCACGCCGCTGGCCACCCTCACCCTGTCCGGGGCTCGTGCACTGACGGGTTTCCACGATGGTCAGGGCGCCGAATGGCGACGCGAGGCCTGGGCGTCGGTGGGACTGTTGCGGGACGAGCTGTCCTCGACCGTACTGACCCTGAACCTGCGCGGCACCCCAGCCCTGGACCGCCTGGCCGAAGACGGCGAACCCTGCGTGCTCACCCTTCGCCAGCTCACCCGCAGGCCTCCGGCCGTCGCCGCTCCCATGGTGCGGATCTGCGAGAACCCGACCGTCCTCGCGGCGGCGGCCGACACGCTCGGTCCCGCCTGCCCGCCCCTGGTCTGCCTCCAAGGCCAGCCTTCCGCCGCCGCTCTCACACTGCTCCGGGGGCTGCACGACCACGGAGCGACCCTGTACTACCACGGGGACTTCGACTGGGGCGGGCTCCGGATCGCCGGCGTCCTTCGCCGCCGCGTCCCGTGGCGGCCCTGGCGCTACACGGCCGCGGACTACCGTGCCGCCGTGCTCCGCAGCGCCTCACCTCCGCTGTCACGGCTCGTCAGCACCCCGACGGAGACCCCCTGGGAGCCCGCACTCGCTGCGGCCGTCGCCGAACTGGGTGTTCGTGTCGAGGAGGAGAGGGAACTGGAGCTGCTGTTGTCCGATCTCGCGTGAGGGTCGTGACCGCCCGGCTGGGCAAAGGTAGTTGGGAGAGCGTCCGCTGATCGCGGCGGCATCGACCTGGGGGTGGATCACCTCGGCGAGTACGGCTGCCGCGGTGATCACTGAAGGGTCGGCGTCGCGAGCGGCGGTGAGTGACTTGCTGACCTCGCGGTCGCATCGCGCAGTCTTGGCAGCCCCTTCGCCGTGGAGTGATGAAGGAACGCTGCTTGCGCGGCCACTCCGATTTCGGAAGAGGTCCGTGGCACCCGGGCTTCGCGTGGGGGCGCGGAGCGCTGAAACCTCCTCCCGCCGCCACTCCCGGCGCAGGGGCCACAGCCGCCCGGCCTCGCCCCCTCGTCACCTGCGACGGCTGTGAGCGGGCCTTCCGCAGCCACGACCCGGACGCGTCCTGCGGGGATTGCAGAGAGGCGGCCGCCGCGTGAATCAGGCCCCGTCCACAACCGCCAGGTGATGGCGCAGCTCGTCGGCCACCCGCGCCGCATCGCCCGCACCCGGCACGCGCCAGTCCGTCTCGATGCCCTGGTCCACGGCCGCCTCGCTGCTGAAGCGGATCAGACCGGGGGCGGGCAGGTGGTGGTCCCGCAGCCAGATCAGGAAAGGCGCGGCCTCACCGGCCGTCGTGTCGGCCAGCACCACGCAGTCCCTCCCGTGGACGGTGGCCGTGCCGTCGTACTCGGTGCCGTCATCGGTGGCAGCCCAGAAGGAGAGGTACGGCTCGCCCTGGTGGGTGTGGTCCTGGCGGACCTTGTAGCGGGCTTCGGTGAACGACTGCCGCAGCGCTTCGCCCAGGCCGGCGAGGTCCAGGGACCAGGCATGCGGCTGCCGCTCCGGCGCGTAGAAGAGAAAGGTGGTCCGGTCGTCATCGGGTGCCACGGGCAAGTCCTTAGGAGATGGGGACGGTCAGGGGGAAAGGAAGGGGAACGGGCGTCACTTCACATAGCGGGCCGTGCCAGGCACCTGCTGGAGGGCCATGAGCGTCTGCCAGTACGGCACGGCCTCCTTGTCGTTGGTGACGATCTCCAGGCCCCGGATCTGGTCGTGCTCGTTCATCGCCTGGCGGTACTTCTCTAGTTCACCCTCGTCCTTGCCGATGAGGACATCCTTCTTGTTCCACTTCTTCGTGCCGTCCTCCTTGTACTCGTCCTCGATCTCGAACGTGGACTGGCGACGCCAGGTGCTCTTCCGGCAGTCGTCGTCGGCGTCCTTGACGTACTTGGCGTCCACCATCATCCCGTCGGCGGGTCGCATGCCGTCAGCGCCGATCGCGGGCTTCTCGTAGTCGGCGGGCAGGGGGATGATCCGCTCGGGGTAGCCGGCGATCCGCAGCTGGTAGGCGTTCTCCGGAGTGGTGGCATCCGGCTTGCCCCCGAAGCCCGCCGGCTTCAGGCCGTTGACCCAGCTGACGAAGTCCTTCCGCTCCTCCGGCGTGAGCAACCGTGGCGGAGGCACTGCGGCCGGCGGAATCGGATCCCGCCACGGGATGCCCGGATCGGGGTCCCGGTAGACCGCGGGCAAGATCCCCGGCATCCCACCGGTGTACGAGGCGAGCACGAGCGGTACAGGAGCCGGTACCGGCACCGGAACAGGGATCAGCGGAGGCAGGAACGGCAGACCCGGTGCGCTCGGCCCCTTACCGCCCTCCGGCAGCCTTACGCGCTTCTCGGCCGAGTCCAGGGCATGCCCCACCTCGCCCAGGCGACGGATCCACGGGTCGCCCAGGACGGCGTCGAGCAGGCCCCCGTCGAAGCCGTTCCCGCCGAACATCGGACTGTCCCAGGGCATGTCGACGGCGAAGAGGTCCAGCTGGCGCTGCTGGATCGCCGACTCGGCAGCTTCGACGTGTTCGGCGTATCGGTCGCACGCCTTCGCGATCTCGTTGCAGGCGGCCACAAGGTTGGCGACGAGCGGCTCGTTCTCCTGGACTTGGCCGGGCGGGCAGGTCAGTCCGACGGACATCTTGAAGTACGCCCGGAACGCGTCGGAGGCTTCGCCCGAGTGCGCTTTGTCGGCCGTCATCGCCGACGCCTGGGCGTCCTCCAGGAAGCGCAGCATCAGCTTGCCCCCGCGGCGCCAGCACCCCGCCACCTCGCGCAGCTTCTCGGGTGATCCACGGTAACGGTCGCTGCCGCCGCCGGGGACGTACTGCTCGTACCACGCGGTCTCCCCGACCGTCTCCGGCAGTTCCCGGCCCAGGCCGAGGTAGTTCTCGGGGCAGCCCTCCCCGGGGTCGCCCATGCCGGCGGTCATGTCCGCCTGTTTGCCCAGGAGTGCCGCCACGATGGCGCTTTCCTGGGCCATGAATTCGCGGGCATTGCGGATCAGCCCGCGGCTGGCCTCCCCGAGCACGTACGAGCTGGAGCCGATCTTGTCCAACGTGGCGGCAGCCGCCGATCGATACACCTTCGCGAACGCGCGCCCCGCGTCGTCGTCCCCTGCCATCCCGCGCTGTTGGTCCAGCTCGTGGTACAGCGCGATGGCGGTGTCCCGAGCCCCTCGCATGGTGTCGGTCAGGCCCATCGCGCCTTTGATCATTCCTTCGGCGATGAACTTGAGGTGTGGTGCCAGTCCGCTCATTGCGTCGCCCCTCCCGTACCCCGCGTCGCGGGTGCGAACAATGGTCCGTGCGACGACAGTTCTATCCCACGACGACGACAACCGGGTCCGACGGCAGTGCACTGCGGTAACTTGGCCGGTGTGACTGCCCTGACCATCGAACAGGTCCGCCACTGCGCCAACGGCGAGGGCAAGGGCGCCTGCCCCTTCTCGAAGCGCCGCTCGCCCCGCGAGGGCCTGCCCATCCTCACCGTGGACGAGGAGATCTACGGGCCGGCTCCAAGCCTGCTGTCAAGATCGGTCAGCGTCACGGGCGGTGGCCACTCGTGGACCTCGCGGTCGCGCCTTAGATTCGCTCCTTGCCATCGGTCGTCCTCAGTGGCCCCCTACAGGGGCATGTCGCGGGTCGAAGGTGCGCACGTAGCGCCCATAGCGCACGCCATGCACATCGATCTTGGGTCCGGTTTGCGCCGCGAGTGTTGCTGACCTGCTATTTCCCTTGACCTGTTCTTTGTTGACGTGTTTTCGATGACGCATCATGTGGAGTGTGTCGCGATCCTGGAGCCGGTGGGGAAGGACGCCTAACCTGCGGGTCCGGGTACTTCCGAAGGTCCGTCCGGCCCACCGGAACACCCGGGAGCCCGCTGTCTCCGGCTTAGCGATCACTCGACGCGGTTTATTGCGTTATCTGCTGCGGACTTCAGGGCCTTCGGCACCCTGGACTCAGTCGCCGGTGCCGTCCTGATCCTGATCTCCACCGGGTGTCGCGGACGGCGAGGGTGCGCGTGGGTGTGGGTGGGTGCCACGAGCGCGATCCGCGTCCGCGCTCGGCATCAGCCGGCCAGTTCCGCGTTGGCCACAGCCACCGCGCTGCTGTTCTCCGTGCGGGTACTGTTCAGCCTGCTCCGGTGCTCGGCGATCTGAGCCTTCTGGATCTTCGACTCCTCGGTGAACCACACCGCCACCAGATCCGTCTTCTGCTTGCAGTCGATCTCCGCCAGCGCCACGGCGATCTCCTCCTTCGAAGCCGTCCCCCCCTCCGGGTGCGACGCGATCTCAGTCGCCTCGAACGGGGTGGCAGCCGTGTAGCCCTCGGCCTTCATGCACTGCGACCAGGAAGCCATGGCCTGCTCGACGGCCGGGACCCGCATGGACTCGACGAAGCTGTTGCCGTTCAGCTCGGAGACGAATGTCAGGCCCTCGGGCGTGGGCCGCTTCAGCCTGTCCTTCGCCCACCCGGAGCAGCCTCCCTTGTGGATCTTCTTGCCCTTGTAGGACTCGGGGGCGGGTTCGGCAGCCAGGGCCGCGCCGGGCGCGGTCGGTTCCGTGGGCTTGGAGTGCCCGGTCAGCACCTGGACCTGTTCGTCGGTCAGCTCAAGCCGCTTCTGCCGCACCTGGTTGGTCAGAGCCTCGGGCAGGCCGTAACCGTACTGAGCGGCAGCCTCCCGGTCGGTGAGGCCGTATCGGCGCTCCATGTTGGCGTCGTTGTCGTTCGGTGGCGGGGTCGTCCCTGCCAGCGGCAGCTCTACGGAGAAGCCGTAATCGGCCATGCACTTCTCCTGGAGCTTCCGCGACGCCTGGTCCAGGGTCACGGTGTCCTGGTAGGTCTGCATATAGGGCTCCAGCGGCAGGGACAGACCCTTGGCCAGTCCCCGCTCCGGAGTCGCCTTGGGCCAGTGCTCCTTGTTCACCATCGGCTTGTTCTCCGCCACCGGCGTGGCGCCCGCGGTGTCGGTCGCGCCACCCCCGCCGCATCCGGTGATCAGGGTGGCTGCTGCCGCCATCGCCACAGCAACGCCCGTGCGCTTGTTCATGTTCAGCATGATGTGCCTCTCTGCGGTGGCGCCGGCTCAGGCGAAGTGCTGCGATGCGTTTTCGTTCTTGAGGGCCGATATCAGGTTCGTGAGATTGCAGTCGCCCCAGGGCTCGTTGTGGGCGAAATACTGCGAGGTGCCGCCGTACCCCGAGTTGTAGTACACGCGGTAGTTGTCGGAATAGGAGCAGTTCTGAACCGAGGCCGCGTTGTTCTTCACGTACTGCCCCGCGCCGTTGCCATTGCCGTTGAACACATAGCGGTACGTCGTCAGGGTCGACCCCTGGTACTGGCTCGTTCCGTAGTAGTCGGAGACGTTGCCGTAGAAAGTGGCCCAGCTGGTGGTGTATCGGCCGTCCTGGATGGCCAACTCCTTGGAGTTGTACAGCAGCCAGAGGTCTCCGTAGGAGCAGTTGATCCACGGGACATCGCAATTGTCCGTGACCTTGAACTCGGCGGCGTGAGCCGGGGTGGCCGTGGCCAGCAGCCCGACGCAAGCGGCGATCGCCGTGACGGCCGCGCTCATTCTGGCGCGCACCGACATGTTCTTCCCGTTGTGCATATCCATCTCCGTCCCTGTGTGCGTCCGACGTGCGATCGGATCTCGTGTGCGCGGTGGAGGGTGGGCGTGGGCCTCGGCCCCCGGATGCGTGATCAACCCGTCTGCGCCGCCGAGGCGAGCGCGCGGACGGTTGCCAGGTCGGCGTACAGGTTGTTGCCGGGGCACTCGGTCGGGTAGCCGTCGCGGTGGCCGGAGATCCGGTTCAGGGTGACCTTCTGGCCCTTGGTGTACTTGCCGTTGTCGGCGGCCGCGCTGAGCTGGACGGTGGCGGCGGCGTCGTAGCCGTACATACCGAGCTTCCAGGCGGCGACCGCGGCCACCGCGTCGAGCACGGGCTGCGAGGAGATGGCGTCGTTGTAGTTGCCGAGGACCGCGACGCCCGTGGTGTCCGTGTTGAATCCGTAGGTCTGTGCGCCGAGGACGGGCTTGTCGATGCCGCCCGCGCGGCCCTCGAATACGGTGCCGCACTTGTCGACGAGGAATTGGTAGCCGATGTCGTTCCAGCCCTGGCTCTGCACGTGGTACAGGAAGATCGCGCGGATGATGTCCGGGGACTGGTCGCAGGTGTAGTCGTTGGTGCCCGCGGTGTGGTGGGCGAACACCACCTTGGTGTCGGTCGTGTACGTCGCGGGGTCCTTCACCAGCGACTCGTCGGCGTTCCAGCCGGAACGTGGGACGACAGCGGGCTGCGGAGCGGTGTTCACCACGGCCGACGGGGCCGACGGCGCCGACCGGGCGAGGGCCTCGGCGGCGGTCGGGTCCACCAACTCCACGCGGAGCCCACCCGGCAGCTTCGACCTGCCGTGCTGCCCGGTCACCCGCACCTGCACGCCGTCCGACGGCCCCGTCCACAGCGGCTGGGTACCGGCGCGCACGCCCGCCGTGTCGCTGTCGGACCCCACCTCGGGCGTACGCACATCGAGATCGAGCTCACGCCAGCCCGACCAGGCGCCGGTGACGCTTGAGCGGGTGCGGACCTGAGCCGTACCGCCGAGCAGGGCACGCGGGTCGTCCCAGGTGACGCCCAGCATGCTGAACGGTTCGGTGGAACGCGCGGACAACGCCCGCCGCACGGGATCGGGCCCGTGCAACGCGATGCTCCGCACGCCGTCGACGGTCGAGATCTCCGCGGCGGCCTGGGACGGGAACGTCAGGCCGAGGGACGCGAGGGCAACGGCGGTGGCCGCCGCGATCCTGGCCGTACGACGGAAGGGGAACTGCTCGGTCACTGGGCTCCTTCAGAGGCTGCGGATGCTTCGGGTGCGGGAAGTTCACTGCTGCACGTGGTTCGACCGAAGGCGCCGGTGGCGGTGGCGCGTTGGACATGCCGGCCGCGGACGGCGAGGGTGCAGCTGGCCGTGCCGCCCTTTTCGCCGAGGGTGACGTTGACGATCGGGGAAGCGCCGAGCGGGACGCTCACGGTCTTCTTCCACGGGAGACGGGCGTTCGTGACCACGGTCGCCCGGTCGCCACTCGGCCCGCGGTAGGAGATGTCGGCGGTGCCCTCGCCGAGCACTTCGTATGTCACGCCGGCGGCGGGCGAGGCCTGTTGGCGCGCCGGCGCGTCGTCCGAGTCGAGGACTCCGTACGCCACGAACGCGCCGCACGCGAGCAGCAACACTGCCGCGACGGCGATGCCTCGACGGTCCGTTCCGCGGTCCTCCCGGGGCGGGGAAGCCTTCGTTGTGTCCGGGATTTTCGACTCTCCTGAGCCTACCGGCTTTTCTGTCGTGGGCATGGCCGCGCTTTCGGTCGACGCAAATTCGCCTGGGTTATACACCACAGGAATCGAGCGATGCCAGACAGCGGTCAAATCGGTAGAGTCAAGTCCATTCGTTGCAGTCCGACGAGCGCAATGCCCTAATTGCGTGCCCAGTTGACGGAGTGTCAACTCCATGACATAAGAATCCCCGGCTGTGAACGGCTCGCCTCCGGTGAGGTCGCTTCCCGCACGTGGGAAGCGGCCTGGTTCGCCATGCCCTGAGGAGTTCAGGTTGAGGTCACGTCCACCGCCACCGGCGAGGGATCCTCCCCCGTCGGAGCGTCGATGTGCACCCATTCACGCGCGCCGCCGGGGCGTCGAGGGAGAGATTTGCGTGAAACTGGGATACGAGCTCAGCGTGTCATGAACGATGTCGCGGATCTCTCACCCGGATCACGCCTGGAACAGGGAGGACCGAAGGTCGCCGAAGGCGCTTGGGTGAGGCGGATCTCCCACGTCGTGCGACTCGTGGTCGACTTTGCACTCGGGGGCTTCAGGGCTTGTCGGGGCGCGGCTTTCCCAAAGGGTGGACCGGCTTGGGCTGTTCAGAACTGTTCGTATCGATCTTCGGAGAAGCGGCTCTCCTGTCCTTCTCGGAAGCGTTCCCAGCGCCTGCTGCGTGCCCCGGCTGGTGGGCCCGCCCGCAGTAGGCGGGGACATGCTCCTCGCCGCCGGCCGCGCTGACAAGGCGTCGCCAGGAATTCGACTTCGCTGCCTTGTCCTTGTGCGCCGACTTCTCATACGCGTGGCACAGCACGTCGCGGTCCTTCGAGGTGAGTGGCGCAACAGGACTGTCGGATCGGTAGGGGATTCCGAGTCCCGACTCGTTCTCCGGAACGGCGGACGACGGCGCAGGCGCGATGGTGATGCGGCGCGGCTCCGGGGTCGGGGCGGGAGCGTCTGGGAAGGGGCCGGGCAGATCCCCTGCGGCGATAGCCACGCCGCCCAGGGTCACACTCGCGAGGAGCGCGGCCACGGCTGTCTTGAACGTATGCCCGCGGTTCCTCTGCTGCGCGGAAGGAGTCCAGTCGTCACTGGGGCGCGTTCGCCCGGATCCGTGCAGGCCGGCGTCACGTGCGGCCCGGAAGGCGGCGAGGGCTCCCGCTTCGGCCTCCCGGTCCGCGGGCTCATCGCTCGTGGCTGCCGAGCTCGCGAGCAGGGCAGCCCGCAGGGATCGCTTCAGTGCGGCGTCGCGCTGTTCATCGGTCATTCCTCTCCCTCCCTCTTCCCGTCAGTTCTTTCGCGAGCCGCCTCAGTCCTCTGTGTGCGGCGGACCGTACCGCACCGGGACGTTTGCCGAGGACCCGGGCGGCCGTCGGCCCGTCGAGACCGACGACGACCCGCAACAGCACGGCCTCGGCCTGGTCCCGTGGCAGCTCCTCGATGAGCGCGAGGACCTGGTCCGTCGAGAGCGCCTCGAGTGCCTCGGAGGCGGTGTCACCCGTGGCGGGTAATGACATGACGTCAGCTTCGAGACGGGCCGGGCGGGGCCGTGACCGCATCCGCCGGAGGTGGTCCAGCGCCCGGTGTCTGGCAATGGTCGCGGTCCAGCCGCGAAAGCCCAGCCCGTCACCGTGGAACCGACCGAGGTCCCGGGCGATCTCCAGCCACGTCTCGGAGGCCACGTCCTCGGCGTCCTCGCCGACGATTCCTCTCAGGTAGCCGAGCAGCCCTGGGTTGACGATCCGGTAGGCGTTCGCGAACGCTCCCTCATCGCCGCCCTGCGCCCGCTCGACGGCCAAGCCGAGTTCCGAGTCGAGTGCCGTGGTGGGCGCCTGCCTCGTCCCCTCACCCACACGATCCCCTCGGCCTGCCTACACACAACCAACCCCGGTCATAGACATGATCCGGAGTGCGGCAATCCTGTCAGACCGTCAGGTCGTCGTCGAAGGCACCCCGTGGACGCTGCCCCCTCACGTCTTCGCGTGCGGGGTGATCTCCGGCCATGCAGGGTGAGGAAGTACGTCTGAAGAGATTCCTGTGGGCCGACCTCGAAGCGATTCACCGTGCGGCCGAGCGGGTTCCACACCCTGCCGTCAGGCATCCGCACCCCGACAGGGTGGGCGAAGACGGAACGAAGGAGGTGCTCCGGCGGTAGGTCCACCCACACCGCTCCGGCCTCACGTACCAGCACTTCTCCGACATACGCGCCGATCGCCATCAGCGCGCCGTTCACGCGCTCCCGGCCGCCGCCGCCCTGGCGCAGCCCGTCGATGAGCCGGTCCACGATGCGCAGGCTGGCCGCGCTGTAGTCCAGCGGCAGACGAGACCTGACCGCGGCGCGCTCGACGAACTCGGACGCGTGGCGTCCCATGTCGGCCGCACACAGCCTTTGGCTTTCGTGGTCCATGCGCCATCACCCTCTCCTACCTGAATCCGGTCACGTACTCCGGATGATCAAGCGGTTCTCGTGCCGGATTCATCACGGCCCGAACGTGTGACGCCAGTCACGCGAGGGTGGGCCTTCTCTCGTCGGCACGGCCGCGCTTTCGGCTCGACGTGAATTCGCCTGGGCTATACACCATCGGATTCGACGGACGCCAGGCAGCGGAAAAGTTGGGCGAGATGCCGCCAATCGCCACCGACCAGCACATCGAAATGCCCTATATATGTGATCGATTGACGAACCATCAACTCCGTGTTGAAGATCCTCCCGCCACGATCGGCGCACCTCCGGCGAGGCCACTTTTCCGTAGCCGGAAGGTGGCCTGGTTTGGCGTGTCCCGAGGTGCTCCGGTCGAGGTCGGATCCACCGTGACCGGCGACGGAGTGCCCGTCCCGGCGCGCGTCGGTGCGCCCTTTTCGCCTCGCGCGGAATGGGTGCCGATGAAGGGAATGGCGTGAAAGTGAGATACGGGCGGGCGATAGCCTGCCTCGTGGTTTCCGCGGTTGTCGGAACCATGCTGCCACAAGTCGCATATGCGGCACCGGTTTCGAGTGACAACGGCGAGGGAATCGTCGATGCCTTCGCGGGCTGGTTCTCGGAGGACGAGGGTGAGTCCGACAGGCCGGACGAGCCGTCGACCGGTGGAACTCCGGTGCTGCCGAGCCGTGAGAAGCTGCCGAAGGGCGCAGCGGCCGGAAAGGCCAAGCGTGTTGCCGAACTGACGGGCAGTCGTACGGCCAACGCCCGGTACTGGAAGCTCTCCGACGGCCGGGTGCAGGCCGAGGTGTCAGCGGTGCCGACCGGGTATCGGGCGGGGAAGTCCTGGAAGGACATCGACCCGACGGTCACCCCGACCGGCGCCGGAGGCTTCGACTTCGTCAACACGACGAATGCCGCCCACAGCTGGTTCGGGTCGGATGCTCGCAAGTTGCTGCGGTTCGAGGCCGGTGACGGGCACGCGGTGACCCTGGGTCTCGAGGGTGCGGGAAAGCTCGCCCCCATCGCCAAGGGCGACACCGTCACGTACAAGGACGCCGTGGCCGGTGCGGACCTGTCGTACCAGGTCGGTCCGGGCAGGGTGAAGGAAAACATAGTCCTGGACCGGAGGCCCACGGGCCCGGTCTCCTTCACCTTCACGCTGGACGCCGGCGGGCTGAAGCCGAAGCCGGGCAAGGACGGTTCGGTCTCCTTCTACGGCGAGGCCGCGAATCCGGTACTGGTCATTCCCGCGGCGTTCATGACGGACGCCAAGAAGGACGCCCGGTCGCCGTACGGGTTCGCGTACAGCAGGACGGTCACCCAGAAGCTCACCAGGGCCGGCAAGGGCTGGAAGCTGACGGTCACGCCCGATGCGAAGTGGCTGGCCGCGCCGGAGCGGCAGTACCCCGTGACGGTCGATCCGACGATCTCGATCGCTCCGACGCCGACGACGGCGCAGGACGTCATGATCTCCTCGGACGGTCCGAACACGAACTACGACGACAACTGGCGACTGTCGGTCGGCAACACCAGCACCGGTTCCTCGCGTGCGCTGCTGAGGTTCCCGCTGACCGGCGTACCGGCCGGCACGAAGCTCGACTCGGCCGATCTGAAGCTGTACTACGACCAGACCCACACGGCCGGCGACACCGAAGTCCAGCTGGAGGCGCACCGCGCGACCCAGTCCTGGACCGAGGACCAGGCCACCTGGAACAGCGCCAATGCGATCACCGGCGAACTGTCGGGCACGGCGGTCGTGGTCGACGACGGCGACGCCGGGCGGACGGCCGCGGTCGGCGCCTGGCCCGCGTCGGGGAACACGGCGTACACGCAGTACGCGGTCAACCAGGACTACCTGTACAACAAGGACTCGGTCACGGGTGACACGTACACCTGGCAGCCGAGCCTCCCCGAGGACGGTGTCTACCAGGTCGAGGCGCACAACATCCCGGCCTCGGACCGCGCCACCAACGCCCCGTACACCGTCACGTACGACGGCGGCACGAAGGCGTACACGGTCAATCAGCAGGCGGGCACGGCCGGCGTGTGGAAGACGCTGGGCTCGCACCCGTTCAAGGCGGGCACTCTCGGCAAGATCGTCCTCGGTGACGGTCCGGCGTCGACGACCACCTCGGTGATCGCGGACGCGGTCCGGTTCACCAAGGGCGGCGTGGTCACCAAGCAGCCGGGCGAGCTGAACACCTGGCACACCTTCCCGGTGACCAAGACCGTCCAGTCCTGGATCGACGGCGCGTACGTCAACAACGGCTTCGTGATCAAGGCCGGCGACGAGAGCGCGAACGGCCCCAAGGGCGGTCCGCGCTACGAGGGCAGCGAGTTCGGGTACGGCGGCGAGACGGCCAACTACCCCCGTCTGGTCCTGACCTTCGGCCGCCAGGGCGTCGACCTCGCCGCCCCGACCACGATCCACGACACGGGCGCGGAGCTCTCCTGGTCGGCGTACCAGGACCGGGATCCGATCGGGACCGCCGACGACATCGTCGAGTATCAGGTCCACCGCTCCATCAACCAGACCTTCACTCCTTCCGCCGCCACGCTCGTCTCGCCCGTCGCGTCCACGGTGACGGCGTTCACGGACACCACGGGCGTGCCGACGAAGGCGGACGATCCCGATCCGTTCGGCCGCGCGTACTACTACATGGTCGCCGTCAAGACGAAGGACGGGCAGGTCGTCGGTGCTCCGACGCAGCTCGTACGGCTGCCGAAGGCGGGCCGCACGACGAAGGTGTTCGCCGCGTCGCAGGACACCACCCTCTCTTCGGCCCGCACCACGCTCACGCACGACACGATCGACGACGGCGGCCCGAAGAACTGGCTGTCGGTCGGCAACAACTCCGCGACCTACGGCGACACCCGCGCCCTGCTGAAGTTCCCGGCTCTCGGCATCCCCGCCACGGCCCGGGTGCTGGACGCGAACGTGCGGCTGTGGAGCACGCAGACCGCCCAGGACACCGCGGGGGCCGTCTACCAGCTGCGGCCGCTGACGCGCGACTTCGACGAGGCCACCGCGACCTGGGTCAAGGCCAATGCGAGCACGAACTGGACCACCGCGGGCGGTGACTTCGGCGCGGTGACGGCCGACACCGGGGCGAAGACCAACGACCCGGCCCGCCACGACTGGAACGTCACCTCGCTCGCTCAGTCCTGGGTGACCACCCCGTCCTCCCAGCAGGGCGTGGTCGTCAAGATGGCGGACGAGGCCGCCTCGCAGGAGCGGACCCTGTTCCTGTCCTCCGAGGGCACCGAGCAGCGCCTCCGGCCCAGGATCGTGGTCACCTACATCGACTCGACGACCGAGTCGACGTACTACGCGCCGCAGACGCCTGCGCGCATGACCCCGAACACCGACTACACGGTCGACTTCACCCTCACCAACACCACCGCTTCCTCCTGGAACGCGGCCGATCACGTCCTCACCTACAAGTGGGCCCTGCCCGACGGTACGGACGTCACCAACGGCGGCAACCAGATCCAGACGGCGCTGCCCGGCAATGTCGCCCCGGGCGCCTCGGTGAACCTCCAGGCGGCCGTCAAGACCCCGATCAACTCGGACAACGGCAACAAGCGCACCGACTACGTCCTGACCTGGGACGTGTACAACAAGACGGCCGGTACGTGGACCTCGGGCACGGCCGGAATCCCCGGCCTGAAGCAGAACGTGGCGGTGGAGGACCCGACCTCCAACCAGCTCGGCATGGAGAAGTTCTACGTCTACTCGGGCAAGAACACCGGTGCCGGCTCGACCGTCATGAACAACCTGGCGGCCGGCAACAGCGTCTGGCAGTACAACGCGTTCACCAACCCCGGCCGCGGTGTCACCACATTCGCCCGGTTCGCGTACAACAGCCTCGACACCTCCGACACGGTCTCCGGCCACGGCTGGTCCTTCCAGGCCGCCGGCCCGATCCGGCTCGGCGCACCCCTGGAGTTCCACCCGAAGCCGCACCCCACGGAGATCCGCCTCCCGGACGGCGACGGCACGACCCATGTCTTCCGCGAGCAGCCCGACGGCTCCTGGAAGGCCCCGGCGGGCGTCCACTACAAGCTGGCCGCCAAGCCCGGTCTCGACTGCACACCGCTGAAGGACCCGGTCCCCGACGCCTGGACGATGACCCGTCCGGACGGGACGCGGTTCGTGTTCGGCTGCGACGGCTACATGACGTCGCTGGTCGACAAGAACGGCAACACCCAGACGTACACCTACGAGGAACGCAAGTCCAACAACAAGCCGACCAAGTTCCTCAAGTACGTCACCGACCCGGCCGGCCGCCAGTCGCTGACGGTCGAGTACTACTCCAAGGCCGACAGCTCCAACCCGAAGATCATCGACCACATCAAGTCGATGACCGAGATCTCGGGCCGCAAGCTCGCCTTCGAGTACTCCGACAAGGGCCTGCTCACCAAGCTGACCGACGGCGCCGGTTCCACCCAGCCGAAGGTCTTCGGCTTCGAGTACGACGCCACCCAGGGCAACAAGAACGTCAAGCTCGTCAAGGTCACCGACCCGCGCGGCAACGGTACGTCTCTGGCGTACAACTTCCCGCAGGCCGGGGACGACCCGAAGTACCACTGGTGGACAAAGACGATCACCGACCGTCTCCAGGGTGCCACCGGCTTCTCGTACGCGGTGAACGCCGGCAACACCAAGTTCACCGACACGAAGGTCACCGACGCCGAGTCGCGTGCCTCCGACTACGTGACCGACGACTTCGGTCGCGCCGTCCAGTCGACCAACGCCAAGTCGCAGTCGATGAAGCTGGCGTGGGACGCGGACAACAACGTCACGTACATGGAGGAGAACAACGGCGCCAAGACCGCGTACTGCTACGACCAGAAGACGGGCTACCCGCTCTGGAAGCGCGACGCGGAGAACAACAAGGCGGGCGTCCCCGCGCCGGGTGACTGCGCCCCGGGCACCTACCCGGCGAACTCCACCCAGTACGCGTACCAGATCCGTGCCGACGGCTACTCGGCCGACCTGTTCACCAAGACCTCGCCCGAGGGCCGGAAGTGGCGGTTCGGCTACGACACCTTCGGCAACCTGAAGACGGTCACCGACCCCAAGGGCGTCGCCACGACGACGGCCGGCGACTACACCACGTCGTACGAGTACGACGCGTACGGCAACCTGACCAGGGCGACCGACGCCAACGGCAACACGGACACGAACAGCGACTTCGGGCCCACGGGCTTCCCGAGGACGATGACCGACGCGCTGAACAAGTCGTCCGCCTTCGTCTACGACGAGCGTGGTCAGGTAACCGAGATCACCGACGCGCTGGGCAAGAAGATCACGCAGACGTACGACACGTTCGGTCGTCCGCTGGTCAAGACCGAGCCCAAGGACCAGGCCACAGGCGACCTGATCAGCGCGCCGGCGCCCGTGTACGACGCCAACGACAACGTCACCACGTCGACGGCGCCCAACGGCGCGGTGTCCACCGCGGTGTACGACGCCGCCGACCAGACCATGTCGGCGACCGCCCCGAAGTACACCACGACGTCGGACGAGCGGAAGACGACGTACACCTACGACAAGGTCGGCAACCTCAGGACGACGACCGAGCCGAAGGGCACGCTGACCACGGCGGACGCGACGGACTTCGTCACGACCAACTACTACAACGAGATCTATCAGCTCACCTCCGTCACCAACGCGAACGGGGACAAGGTCAGCTACGAGTACGACAACGTCGGCAACGCGACCAAGGTCGTCGACCCGAAGAAGAACCTCACGGCCGACACGGCGGACTACACCACCCTGACCGCCTACGACCTGAACCACCGGGTCACCACGGTCACGGACGCCGCCGGAAAGACCACCAGGAAGGCCTACGACAGGGACTCCCTGGTCGTCTCCACGACGGACGTCGAGAACAACACGACGCTCGTCAGCTACGACGAGCGTGGCAAGCAGACCGAGGTCAAGGTCCCGCGCAGCGGCACCTCGCCGATCGTCTACCGCACGACCCGGTACGACTACGACCAGGTCGGCAACACCACCAAGGTGATCACCCCGCGCGCCGTCGAGGCGGGGACGACCACGGCGTTCACCGTTCGTACCGAGTACGACGCGCTGAACCGGCCCAAGCGCCAGTACCAGCCGTACGACCCCGCGGACTCCCGCCACAACGACCCCAACGTCTACACCGAGACCGTGTACGACGCTGCGGGCCGGGTCGCGAAGACCTCGATGCCGCCCTCCGAGGGGCAGACGGTCCGCAACGACACGGAGTTCACCTACTTCGACAACGGCTGGACGAAGAGCTCCACGGACCCGTGGGACATCTCCACCACCTACGACTACAACGACGTGGGCCAGCAGACGGCCAGGACTCTGACGTCGGCGGGCGGCTCCTCCAACCGCACGATGACGTGGTCGTTCCATCCCGACGGAAAGGTCAAGTCCCGCTCCGACGACGGTGTTCCGGTGGGCAAGTCGGTTGTCCTGGCGGACAACTCCGACACCCAGCACACCTCCTCCACGGGTACCTGGGCCACCGGGGACATCACCGGGCAGCAGGGCTACGACCACCGCACCCACGCGGCCGGTACGGGCACGGACGCCTTCACGTGGACGCTCGACATTCCCAAGGACGGTACGTACACCGCGTACGTGAAGTACCCGAGGGTGACCGGGGCCGCCACGGCCGCGAAGTACACGCTCACGCACGGCACGACCACTGAACCGGCGGTCACCAAGGACCAGAACGCCGCTACCGGCACCTGGGTCAGCCTCGGCAACTACGCCCTCAAGCAGGGCGAGGACGCCAAGCTGAAGCTGGAGCAGAACAGCGCCGGCGTCGTGGTCGCGGACGGGGTCAAGCTGGTCCGTGACAACTCCGCGGAGACCGACACCGAGAAGCGGACCTTCAACTACGTCTACGACCCCAACGGCAACCTGACGTCGATCGACGACACGTCGTCCGGGGCGAAGGTCGACGCCTACGCCATCGCCTACACCGACCTCAACCAGGTCGAGAAGGTGACGGAGTCGCTGTCCGGCGTGGAGAAGAAGGCGACGTCGTACACGTACGACGTCAACGGGCAGTCGGAGACGGTGGCCCACCCCAGCCAGTTCTCCAAGTACACCTACGACCTGCGGGAAAAGGTCAAGACGGTGTCCGTCGGAAAGTCCGCGACAGACAGCGCCCCCAAGGTCACGTCATACACGTACACGGACCGCGGTCAGAAGCTGAAGGAGACCAAGGCCAACGGCAACACCATCGACTACGCCTACTTCCTCGACGCCGCGCTGAAGTCGACGACGGAGAAGAAGGCCGACGGCACCACGCTGGTCGCCTCCCACACCTACGCCTACGACGCCAACGGCAACAAGGCCCAGGACGTCGCGAAGAAGATGAACGCCGACAACCGCTCGGCGTACCTCGACTCCACGACCGACTTCACCTACGACCCGGCCGACCGGCTCACCAAGTCGGTCAAGACGGGCAACGGCGCCGGCACGGAGACGTACGTCCACGACGACAACGCCAACGTCGTCAGCCAGACCGTCAAGGGCGTCGGCACCACGTTCCAGTTCGACCGGAACAGGCTGCTGACCGCGACGACATCGGGCGTCGGCGCCAACTACACCTACGACCCCTTCGGCCGTCAGCAGTCGGTCGTCTCCGGCGGCAAGGTCATCGAGCGGAGCGTGTACGACGGCTTCGACCACGTCGTGGAGTCCCAGAAGATGGACGCCGGCGGCGCGATGAAGTCGACGACGTACACCTTCGACCCACTGGACCGCACCGCGTCGAAGACGGCGGACGGCAAGACCACCGACTTCGAGTACCTGGGCCTGTCCGGCGAGGTGCTCGACGAGAAGGTCGCCGGTGCGCTGACCAAGTCGTTCCAGTACAGCCCCTGGGGCGAGCGCCTGTCGCAGAGCAAGCACAACACCGACGGGACGACCGAGGACGGCTACTACGGCTACAACAGCCACACCGACGTCGAGACCCTGACCGACAAGAACGGCGACACCAAGGCCACCTACGGCTACACCGCCTACGGCAACAACGACGCCACCGAGTTCACCGGCATCGACAAGCCCGAGGCCGGCCAGCCGGACAAGGAGGAGTACAACCCCTACCGCTTCAACGCCAAGCGCTGGGACGCCCAGTCCGGCACCTACGACATGGGCTTCCGCGACTACAGCCCGGGCCTCAACCGCTTCACCACCCGGGACATGTACAACGGTGCCCTCGACGACATGAGCCTGGGCGCGGACCCGTACACCAGCAACCGGTACGCCTTCACCGGCGGCAACCCGGTGAGCGGCGTCGAACTGGACGGTCATCTCGTCTGGTTCGGGATTCCGGTCGTCTACTGGGCGCTGGCGGGGGCCTTCGCCACCGCAGCTGCCGCGTCGACTCCGCAGGGCCAGCAGAGTCTGGCGGACGCGGGGGCGGCACTGGGCAGCATGCTGATGCCGTCCGCGGACGACGTCGATTCCAGCGATTCGTCCGACAACCAACCGCGCCCGGGTCCCACCCCGCAGCCGTCGCCGAACCCCCAGCCCAGGCCTGCGCCGCGGACCACCGACACCAACAACCCCCAGTGCAACACCCTGCCTCTGATCGACGGAGGACGGGTCTACGGGGGCCTCGAGGAGTACACGGATCACCAGGGGAACAAGGGCTGCAGGGCGACCGGCGCCTGGGCGTTCCTCGACCAGTCCGACCGAAGGTCGCGCACCGGGGCGGGCGGGCTGCCCACGTGCCCCACATGCGACCCGTCCGTCGATCCGGACGGAATGAATCAAATACGGGCAGCGGGCGGAGAGGCTCAGGCCGGTCACCTGATAGGTTATTGGGGTGGGGGAACTGGCCAGGATGTCCGAAACCTGGTGGCCATGTACGGAAGTGCAAACAGAAGGATGGCCAGCAAGGTAGAGCGCTACGGCTGGACGCACTTGACCGGTAGCAACAAACTGTTCATGTCGGTCGTGCCCATCTACGGAGATCCGCATTCGGCCGTTCCCACCACTGTTCAGGTGGGGATCACCACGTACGGACCCCAGGGAGACATCGTCAACACATTCTCGTGCACCGCGATCAATTCCCTGAGCGGCAGGGGCTCGACGTGCTAGAGGGGGCATAGGCATGGCAACGCTCTCAGAGATTCGGGCCCTGCTGGGCGAAGCCGGGTTCAACTGGTCGGATCCGGCACCATGGATCGAACTGGAGCGGGAACTCGGCATCGAATTCCCCGCGGACTTCCATGAGATCGTCGACGCCTATGGCTCGATCCTGATCAACAACCAGTTGTATCTGAAGCATCCCGCCGGGCATCTTCTCCACGATCTGGGAACAATGATCAGGAGGGATCTCGAGCTCTGGCGCGAGGAGGACATGGCGGAGTTCCTGCCGAGTCCAGTAGGGGCGAACCCCGGCGAATTGATGCCGGTGGCGACGGCCACGACGGGCGAGGCGGTTTTCCTTCGCGTTCCCGACGACCCCTCGTCGCCCTGGCGCGTCGTGGTCCAGGAGTTCGACAGTCCGGCGTGGACGCTCTACGAGATGACGTTCGGCGACTGGTTGCTGGCGTATGTCAAAGGCAGGGACGTGACGTTGTGTTCCCGCAACCGCGCGCCTGACGGCCCGTTCTGGGAGTTCCTGCCCTGACGACGAACGCGGTGGTATCTCCTGTCCTGGTGACAGGGGATACCACCGTGTGAAGAGTCTTCCGTGACGACCAACGGAGCCCCACTTTTG
>NZ_JBHJTL010000027.1:0-88822 GCF_042264065.1 Streptomyces sp. NPDC056222
TTAATCTTCCTCCCCGGCCCCCTACCACCCGCCCCCCCGGCGTCCGGCGGCGCGCAGGGGGAGTCCTGGACAGGGCTCCCCGGGCGCCTCTTCTCACCCTCGGTTGCCGGAGACGGTCTCGCGGGCCGCCCGCAGGGACTCCTTGAGGGAGCCCATGGTGGCGAGGACGGCGGTCGGCTCGTATCCGCAGTGCGCCATGCAGTTGGCGCAGCGCGGATCCTTGCCGCGGCCGTACTTGTCCCAGTCGGTCTCCTCGATCAGCTCCCGGTACGTGGGGACGTAGCCGTCGCTCATCAGGTAGCAGGGGCGCTGCCAGCCGAAGAGCGAGTAGTTCGGGATCGCCCACGCGGTGCAGGGGAAGTCGGCCTTGCCCTCCAGGAAGTCCAGGAAGAGCGGCGAGTGGTTCAGCCGCCAGCGGCCGCGGTTGCCGCCGGCGAAGGCCTTCTTGAACAGCTCCCGGGTCTGTTCGACGCCGAGGAAGTGCTCCTGGTCGGGGGCCTTCTCGTAGGCGTACGCGGGCGAGATCATCATCTCGTCGACCTGGAGGTCGTCGTTGAGGTAGTTGAGCACCTCGATGATGGTCTGCGGGGTGTCGGTGTTGAAGAAGGTCGAGTTGGTGGTGACCCGGAAGCCGCGCCGCTTGGCCTCCTTGATCGCCGCCACCGCCTCGTCGAACACGCCTTCCTTGGCGACGGATTCGTCGTGCCGCTCACGGAGCCCGTCGATGTGCACCGCGAAGGCGAAGTACGGGGAGGGGGTGAAGTTCTCCAGCTTCTTGCGCAGCAGCATGGCGTTGGTGCAGAGGAAGACGTACTTCCTCTTGGCGACCAACTGACGGACGATCTCGTCGATCTGAGGGTGCATCAGGGGCTCGCCGCCCGCGATGGAGACCATCGGCGCCCCGGACTCCAGGACCGCGCCGACGGCCTGCGCGACCGGCATCCGCTGCTTGAGCACCCCCGCCGGGTGCTGGATCTTTCCGCAGCCCTCGCACTTGAGGTTGCAGGCGAACAGCGGCTCCAGTTCGACGATCAGAGGGAACTTGTCCCGCTTGCGGAGCTTCTGTTCGATGAGATAGGTCCCGACCCGGATGGACTGACGGAGCGGCATGGCCATAACTCGCTCACCTCCTGGGGAGCAGCAAAGAACGGTGCCATTCGAAGAATGCGGGAAGGACGGCACGAAGAACACGGAAAGCCGATATTCCACCGCGTACCGTGCCGATCCGGACCAGTTCATGTTCTGGAGCGTCCACGACCACCCGTACGGCCGCAACCGGGCGGGGCCCGGCGGCCAGCGCGGTGCCGAGCGTGGCGGCAGACTCCATGTCCACCGCGATCGCTCCGGTGGCCCGCAGCTCCGCCCGCTCGTGGCCGCGCACGACATGGCCGGAGCCGGTCAGCGGGCCGGTGTGGACGGCCCTGCCGGGCAGGGCCCGGGTCAGGGCCTTGACCAGCAGGTCCGCCCCGGTGCAGGCGGTCGTTCCGTCGGGACCCCGGGTCTCGTCGGCGACGATCAGGTCCCCGGGGTGCATCCCCGGGGCGAGTCCGGCGCAGAAACCCGAGGCGATGACGACGGCGTCCCGCCAGGGCTCCCGGTCCAGCGCCCGGGAAACGGCACGGCGAGCGCGGTCCGGGCCCATGCCGGTGCGCACCACGGTGAACGGGCCGGGTGCACCGCCCCGTTCGCCGCTGCGCAGGGCCAGCTGCTCGATGCCGAGCGCGCACGCGATCAGCAACGGCGGCGAGGTGGCGGACGAAGGCGCCGGCTCCTCGGCCATCACCTCTCCCCGGAGACGGCGGGCTCTCCGTTCACAAAGCGCCCGAGCGCCGTGAGCGGGAACACCTGCCGGTACAGGTGGTAGTTGATGGAGAAGTCCCAGGGGAAGCCGGTGCCGGTGAAGTACGGCTCGTCCCAGGACCCGTCCGCGCGCTGCGCCTCGGCCAGCCAGGCGATGCCGCGCTCCACGGCCTTGGAGTCGCGTCCGCCGGCGGCGAGCAGGGCGAGCAGCGCCCAGGCGGTCTGCGAGGCGGTCGAGGTGCCGTGCCCGATCCAGGGCCGCTCCTTGTACGAGCGCAGGTCCTCGCCCCAGCCGCCGTCCTCGTTCTGTACGGACTCCAGCCAGGCGACGGCGCGGCGGATCGCGGGGTGGGAGCGGGGCAGGCCGGCCGCGGTGAGCGCGGGGACCACCGAGCCCGTCCCGTACACGTAGTTGACCCCCCAGCGTCCGAACCAGGCGCCGGTCGGCTCCTGTTCGGCGAGCAGCCACTCGACTCCCCTGCGGGTACGGGGGTGCTGGGCCTTGCCCTCGTAGGCGAGCATCTCCACGACATGGGCGGTGACATCGGCCGACGGCGGGTCGATGACCTCGCCGAAGTCGCAGAACGGCAGCCGGTTGGGGAAGGGGCTGGTGTTGTCCGCGTCGAAGGCGGCCCAGGCTCCGTTCTTCGACTGCATCCCGGCGGTCCAGCGGGCGCCGCGGGCGATGGCCGCCTCGACGCCTGCGGGGTCGGGGTGCTTCACCCGGCGCAGGGCGAGGATGACCTCGGCGGTGTCGTCGATGTCCGGGTAGTTGTCGTTGTGGAACTCGAAGGCCCATCCGCCCGGGGGCAGTCCAGGCCTGCGCACGGCCCAGTCGCCGGGCTTGACGATCTCCTCGCCCAGCATCCAGTCGGCGGCCTTCACCAGCGCCGGATGGTCGGCCGGCAGGCCGGCGTCGGCGAGGGCGATGGTGGCCAGGCAGGTGTCCCAGACGGGCGACTGACAGGCCTCGATCATGCGCGCGCCGTCCTCGCGCCACACGGCGAAGCGGTCGAGGGACTCGAGCCCGGCCCGCATGACGGGGTGCTCCAGGTCGTAGCCGAGCAGATGCAGGGCGATGACCGAGTAGACGGCCGGGGGCTGGATGCCGCCCCAGCAGCCGTCGTTCTCCTGGCGTTCGACGATCCAGCGGGCGGCGACGTTCATGGCCGCCTTGCGCAGCCGGCGCGGGGCGACCTTGTGGTAGACGTGCAGCGCCTTGTCGATCCGCTGGAAGGCACCTTTCCAACTGGCCACGGGGGCCGACGACTTCACCGGATTCGGCCGGGCCGGATCCGTGTGCAGCTCGTCCAGCGGGAAGGGCGCGGGGCGTACGGGCCGTTTCGCGGAGACCACGGTGAGCGGCACGATGGTCTGCCGGGCCCAGCAGCCGAAGTCGTAGATGTTGAGCGGGAACCACTTCGGCAGGAAGATCAGCTCGGGTGGCAGCTCGGGCAGGTCGTCCCACTTCCACCAGCCGAAGAGGGCGAGCCAGATCCGGGTGAAGACCCGGGCGGCGGCGATCCCGCCCCGGTCCCGGATCCAGGCGGAGGCGCGGGCCATGTGCGGGTCCTCGGGCAGGTCCCCGGCGAGGCGCAGCGCCACATACGCCTCGATGGTGGCGGAGAGCTCACCGGGCCCCCCGTAGAAGGTCGCCCAGGTGCCGTCCTCGCGCTGCTCGCCCCGGATGAAGAGGGCTGCCGCGCGCGTGGTCTCCTCGTCCCGGATCCCGAGGAACTGGCGCAGCAGGAGGTCCTCGGCGTCCATGGTGACGTTGGTCTCCAGGTCGCCCTTCCACCAGCCTTCGGCGTCCTGGCGGCCGAGCAGATGCTCGACGGAGCGTTCCGCCGCGCGTTTCGCGGCCTCCTCGAGGCCGGTCGCGAGCGCGGTGTCGGTGGTGTCGCTGGCCGCGGTCGTCCGGGGTCCCACGGCCCCGGCGCTTCCGTCGGTCGTCGCTGTCATGGCTTCCCCTTCGTGCAGTCGAATACTTCTGCTTCCTCGGGTCTGCCGTCGGCCGATGCCCGGTGGCACCGGCCGGCGACTGCGCACTCATATCAGGGTGATGGTGATCATCTCTTCCGAACGACCACGAAGTCGGCGAGCGCGGTGAGCTGCGCCCTTACCCGCTCGGGCATGTCGACCTCGTGCAGTGCCTGGATGGCGATGGTGTGCTGGCGGCGGGCCTCCTCGGAGGTCCACTCACGGCCGCCGGCCTCCTCGATGAGGGCCGCGCGGGTGGCGAACTCCTCCTCGGAGAAGGAGTCGAAGTCGGTGCTCTTGGCGTCGGCGGCGAGCAGTTCGCCGAGCTTCTCGGACGCCGGTCCGCCGGCCGCGAGAGCGGCGACGACGGGGAGGGACTTCTTCCGCTGACGCAGATCGCTCCAGGTCTGCTTGCCGGTGGCCTCGGGGTCGCCCCAGATGCCGAGCAGGTCGTCGACGGCCTGGAAGGCGAGGCCGAGGTGGTAGCCGTACTCCTCCAGCTTGTCCGCCGTGCGGTCGTCGGCGCCGCCGAGGACCGCACCGATGGAGACCGCGCAGGCGAGCAGGGCGCCGGTCTTGTTGCCCTCCATCTCCAGGCACTCCTCGACGGTGACCCGCTCGCGGTGCTCGTAGGAGATGTCCTGGGCCTGACCGTCGATGAGCTTGCGGCTCGCGGTGGTGAGCCGGCGGGTCGCCCGGCCGGCCTCCACCGTGCCGAGCTCCAGCAGGATCTCGTTGGCCAGGGCGAACAGGGCGTCGCCGACCAGGATGGCCTGCGCGGGGCCGTGCACCTTCCACACGGTGTCGCGGTGGCGGCGCTGCTCGTCGCCGTCCATCAGGTCGTCGTGCAGCAGCGAGAAATTGTGGACGAGCTCCACGGCGACCGCGCCGGGGACGCCGACCTCGGGAGCGACGCCCGCCGCCTCGGCGGACAGCAGGGCGAGCGCGGGCCGGACGGCCTTGCCGCTGTCCCCCTCGGTGGGGTTGCCCTGCGCGTCGATCCAGCCGAAGTGGTAGGCGGCCACGGTGTCCATGGGCGGTGCGAGCCGGTCGACGGCCGCCCGCAGGACGGGGGTGGACAGGGTCCGCCCCCGCTCCAGCAGAGCGGTCACGTCCGCGGTGTCGACGGCCGGTTTCACCGGGGGCACAGTCGGCACGGTCTCTCCTCTTGTTCCAGTACTCACACTCATACCGCCTCCTGCAGCGGATGTTCATGGCGGCGGCCGAGGGCGGAGAGCGCGGCGCCCGCTGCGCTGAAGCCGCTGCGAACGGCGCCCTCCATGGTCGCGGGCCAGCCGGTGGCGGTCCACGCGCCGGCCAGGTACAGGCCGGGGGCGTGGGTGCGGGCGCCGGGGCGGAGCCGGCCGACGCCCGGGGTGGGGGCGAACGTCGCAGTCCGCTCCCGGGTGACGAAGAAGTCCCGGATCCCGGCACCGCGGGCGGCGGGCAGCAGCCGCTCCAGCTCCGGGAGGTAGCGCTCGCGGAGCACGGAGACCGGCTCGTCGATCTCGCTCTGCGCGGCGGACTGGGAGACGGCCAGATACTGGCCGCCGCCCTTGAGGCCGGAGGAGTCGGTGCGGTCGAAGACCCACTGCACCGGGGATCCGAGCGCGGTGAAGAACGGCTGCTTGAGCACCTTGCGGTCGTAGACGACATGCACGTTGAGGATGGGCGCGGTGCCGATGTCGAGAAGCCGGTCGGGATCGTCGAGGGCGCCCTCGGGCAGCAGTTCCCGGGTCTCGCGCTGCGGCACGGCGAGCACGACGGTGTCGGCCTCGATGGTCTCCCCCGGCACCTCGACGCTCCACCGGCCGTCGTCGGTACGGGAGATCCGCTCGGCCTTGATCCGCAGTTCGGTGCGTACGCCGAGGGAGTCGAGGGCCTTGCGGGCGAGGGTGTCGTGGAGCTCACCGAGGGGCACGTGCGCCCAGCCGATGTCGGCCGCGCCCGGCTCGGAGAGCAGGCCGGTCTTGAAGACCATGGCGGCCAGGCCCATGGAGGCGTGCGGCGCGGTGGCGTTGAGGGTGGCGACGCCGACCAGGTCCCACAGGGCCTCGACAGCACGCGGGGACTGGCCGTGGCGGCCGAGCCACGTGGCGAAGTCGATTCCGTCGAGGGCCGGGTCGGCGGGGTCGAGCGCCTTGAGCGCCAGCGCGGCGCGGCCGACGCTCGCGCGCTCGACGAGGGAGAGGTGCGGATAGGTCGCCAGGCTCCTGGCGAGGTGCAGCGGTACGGGCAGGGCGGTACGGCGCAGCCGGCCGAGGCGGGGGCCGCGGGGGTGGGCGACGTCGAGAACGGGCACGTCCAGCCGGTCCTGGAGGGGCGCGAGGCGGGCGCCCTCGACGCGGTCGAGGAACCAGCGGTAGGCGGTGCAGCAGCGCAGATAGACGTGCTGCCCGTTGTCGACGGTGAGCTCGCCGCGGCGGAAGGAGAACGCGAGACCGCCGAGCCGCGGCCGGCCTTCGAGCAGCGTCACACGGAGCCCGGCGTCGGCGAGCTGGAGCGCGGCGGTGATCCCGGCGAGGCCGCCGCCGACCACGACGGCGTGCGGTGCCTGCGGCCCGGAGTCGTCGGTGGTCATACGCTCCCCCTTCCGGCCGTCGCAGTCAGGGACGCCGCCGTGCGGCGCCGGGTTGCCCGGTGCCCCGGCTCGTGGACACGCATCACGCGCGCCTCCTGATGGTCCGTCGGGAGATGTGGCGGGTGTCCAGGCCGGAGAGGCCGCGCACCGCGACGTACGCCTTCTCGCGGCCGGGCAGCGAGACACGACCGCGCAGCACCGCCTCGGGGTCGCGCTCGATCCGGTCGAGCAGGCGCCGGTAGATCCCGGCCATGGCGGCGACGCAGGCGCCGCTGCGCCGGTCGAGCATGGGGAGGAGCCGGTAGCCCTCGGCGAACAGGGCGCGGGCGCGCCGGACCTCGAAGTGCACCAGGCCGGTGAAGTCGGCCCCCTCGGGCGGGGTCTCGCTCACGAAGCCGTCACCGCAGCCGAACTTGGCCAGGTCGTCGGCGGGCAGGTAGGTGCGCCCGTTCCCGGCGTCCTCGCGGACGTCGCGGAGGATGTTGGTGAGCTGCAGGGCAAGCCCGAGGGTGTCGGCGTACTCGGGGGCCCTCTCCACTCCCTGCGCGCCCGGCTGGGTACCGAAGACGCCGAGGGAGAGCCGCCCGATGGCACCGGCGACGCAGCGGCAGTAGACCTTGAGGTCGTCCCAGGTCTCGTACGTCTCGCCGCGCACGTCCATCAGGACCCCGTCGATGAGCTCGTCGAGGCCGCCGAGCGGGATCGGGAAGCGGCGGGAGGCGTCGGCGAGGGCCACCGCGACGGGGTCGGTGTCGTCGTCGTCGACCTCGTCCTTGCGGATCCGCTCCAGGAGCGCGCGGGTGGATTCGAGCCGGTCCCGCTTCGCCTCGGGCGCGAGGCCGCCGTCGCCGATGTCGTCGACCCGTCGCGAGAACGCGTACAGCGCCGACATGGCCTGCCGCTTCTCCGTCGGCAGCAGTCGGATGCCGTAGGCGAAGTTGCGGGCCTGCTGTCCGGTGACGGCCTCGCAGTAGCTGTACGCGGCCTGTACCGGCGCCGACGTCTCCGTCTGTCCTTCCACGGTCCGGCTCACCCCTCTCTCCGCGCTCTGAGCAGGACCGCTCCCGCTTCGCGCATCAGACTCGGCTTGGTGGGCTTGGGCGACTTCGGCAGTACGTCGTACCCGCCACCGGCGGCGGCGATGGCGTCGAGGGCGGCGAGTCCGCCGGCCGTGAAACCGGCGAGCAGCAGGCGCAGCCTGCCGTGGACGCTTGCCACCAGCGGGATGCCGTCGTCGAGCAGCTCGCGGGCGCGCTGCGCCTCGAAGGCGATCAGTGCCCGGACCGACGCTCCGGCGGTGGGCTGGGCGAGGTCGGCCTCGGTGACGTGGAAGGCCTTCATGTCCTCGGCGGGCAGGTAGATCCGGTCGCGGCCGAGGTCCTCGGCGACGTCCTGGAGGTGCTCGACGATCTGCAACGCGGTACAGATGTCGTCGGAGAGGCGGATGCGCTCGGGGGTGGCGGTGCCGGTGATCCCGAGGACGAGCCGGCCGACGGGGTTCGCGGAGAGTTCGCAGTACGCGAGGAGGTCGTCGTAGGTCTCGTAACGACGTACCAGCTGGTCCTGGCGGTTGGCCTGGATCAGGCCCAGGAAGGGCTCGGGGGTCAGGCCGCAGCGGCGCACGGTCGGCTGGAGCGCCCGCAGCAGGGGGTGGCGCGGAACGGCGTCGAAGACCCGCAGCAGATCGGCCTCGAAGGCGTCCAGCATCGCGATCCGGTCCTCGGCCCGCTCGGGGGCGACGCCGAGATGGCGGGCGTCGGCTCCGCCGGGTGCGAGATCGCCGTCGCCGATGTCGTCGACGAGACGGGCATAGCCGTAGACGGCCATGAGGTCGCCGCGCCAGGCGCGCGGCAGGAAGAAGGGGGCCACGGGGAAGTTCTCGTCCGCGGCCTTGTCGAGCGTGGTGCGCGAGGAGGCATCGGGGCGCACCTGCCGGTTTTGCGTCACTGGGGGCTGCCCGACGCGGGGACGGCGACACCCTCGTGGAGCTGGAGATTTTGCGTCATGGCCGTCACATCTCCTGTTCTACACTGCCGATCCAATCCATCCTATTTCGGACACGCCACCGGGCCTCCCCAGAGGGCTCGCCGCCCGACGGCCGGGATGCCTAGGGGGTATCGCCCCACTTGCCACGAATCAGCACCGGTACAGCTTACGTTGTACAACGCCCGCCGCCTCGTCGGGGTGCGCGCCGCTTTGCGAAAACATCACCGGCCGCGCCAACCTTCCTGCGCGGCACGGCAGTTCACGGATTCGTGACGTTCAGTCCGCTCGGGCGCCGGAGACGACCATGGCGAGAGTGGACTCGACGACGTCCGCGCGGCGCCGTTCCGGGAGGCGGCGCAACGGGCCGTCGAGCAGCAGAAGTGACAGTCCGTGAACGGCCGACCACGCGGCGGCCTCCGCGGCGGGGCGGGCCTGCCGCGGGATGCGGCCCACCCGGGCGAGGGCCCTCAGTGCGTCCGTGAGCAGCGTGAACGCCCGCATCTCGGGTTCGGGCTCGGGTGGCCGCCCGACCGGCGCCCACTCCTCGCCGCAGGGCGGCCGAGGGGTGCAGAACGCCGCCCGGTAGAGGCCGGGCTGATCCAGGGCGAAGCCCACATAGCCGCGGCCGAGGGCTGCGAGGCGCAGCTCGGCGGCGACGGTGGCGTCATCGGCCCCGGGGGCCCGGTCGGCGGCCCGTTCCATGGACTCCGCGAGCGCGCGCTGGGCGTGGATCTTGACGGCGCCGAGGAGCTCTCCGCGCCCGTCGAAGTGCCGGTAGGCGGCGGTGGGCGAGACGCCGACCCGGCGGGCCGCCTCCCGCAGGACGACGCGGTCGGGGCCGCCTTCGGTGGCCAGGTCGACGGCGGCGCAGATCAGCGCGTTGCGCAGATCGCCGTGGTGGTAGGACTTTCCCCCCGAGATCGCTGCCATGCGCTCATCCTGCCCGATGTTGACCGCATGAACATTCCAGGCGGGGGGCGCGACGCGCCGGGGAGAACGCGAAGGCCCCCGCCGGTCCGGCAGGGGCCCCGCGACGCGATGGTGGGACTACTTCCCCGTCTCGCGCTCGTACGCCTTGATGACCTCGTCCGTGGGGCCGTCCATGAGGAGCTCGCCCTTCTCCAGCCACAGCACGCGGTCACAGGTGTCCCTGATCGACTTGTTGCTGTGACTGACCAGGAAGACCGTGCCGGCCTCCTTGCGGAGCTCGCGGATGCGCTCCTCGGAGCGGATCTGGAACCGGCGGTCGCCGGTCGCGAGCGCCTCGTCGATCATGAGCACGTCGTGGTTCTTGGCTGCCGCGATGGCGAAGCGGAGCCGGGCGCCCATGCCGGAGGAGTACGTACGCATCGGGAGGCTGATGAAGTCGCCCTTCTCGTTGATGCCCGAGAAGTCGACGATGCCCTGGTAGCGCTCGCGGATCTCGTCCTTGCTCATTCCCATGGCAAGGCCGCCGAGTATCACGTTGCGCTCGCCGGTCAGGTCGTTCATCAGCGCCGCGTTGACGCCGAGGAGCGAGGGCTGGCCGTCGGTGTAGACCTTGCCGCTCTCCGTGGGGAGCAGCCCCGCGATGGCGCGCAGCAGGGTCGACTTGCCGGAGCCGTTGCTGCCGATGACGCCGATGGCCTCGCCCCGGTAGGCGGTGAAGGAGACGCCTCGTACGGCGTGCACCTTGCGGACGCCCCGGGAGACCTCGGCCTTGCCACGGCCGAGGATCCGGCTGAGCGCCGCCGTGGCGCTGCCCTTGCCTCCGCCACCGGTGTTGACCCGGTAGACGATGTGGACCTCGTCGGCGATGACGGTGGGAACGCGTCCCTGGTCGGTGTCAGCCACGGCCGTACCTCTCTTCTGCCTTCCAGAAGTAGACGAAACCGCCGAGACCCATCGCCACGGCCCAGCCCAGCGCGGCCATCCAGACGTGCGACGGCAGGTTGCCGGCGCCGTAGCCGTCGATCAGGGCGAACCGGATCAGGTCCATGTAGATGGCCGCCGGGTTGTACATGAGGACGTCGGCGATCCAGGCCGGCTTGTCCGCGAGCATCACCGGGATCGAGAACATCACGCCGGAGGCGTACATCCAGGTCCGCATGATGAACGGCATCAGCTGGGCGAGGTCGGGCGTCTTGGCACCCATCCTCGCCATGATCATGGCGAGCCCGACATTGAACACGAACTGCAGAAGCAGGGCCGGAACCAGGAGGAGCCAGCTCAGCGACGGGTAGCTGCCGAAGGCGATGGCGACGGCCGCCAGCACGATCATGGAGAACAGCAGCTGCTGGAGCTGCTGGAGCGCGAAGGAGATGGGCAGCGTGGCACGCGGGAAGTGCAGCGCCCGGACGAGTCCGAGGTTGCCGGAGATCGCCCGCACGCCCGCCATCACCGAGCTCTGCGTGAAGGTGAACACGAAGATCCCGGTCACCAGGAAGGGGATGTAGACCGAGGTCGTCATGCCCTGCCCGGCGTCCAGGATCAGGCCGAAGATCAGGTAGTAGACCATCGCGTTGAGCAGGGGGGTCGCCACCTGCCACAGCTGGCCGAGCTTCGCCTGGCTGTACTGCGCCGTCAGCTTCGCCTGGGAGAAGGCCAGGATGAAGTGGCGCCGCCCCCACAGCTGACGGACGTACTCGAAGATGCCGGGCCGGGCACCACTGACCGCGAGACCGTACTTGGCCGCCAGTTCGGCCGGGGTCAGGCCGTCATCGGCAGAGGGCGGGGCGCTCGTCGCGACCGCACCGTCGTGGGTTGTGTCACTCACAAGTCGAAACTTTCGTATCCAGATGCGCGGCAAGTCGGGTACCACGTTGTCACACGACGGGCGGGCGTCCCAGTCGGGTCAGCCGCCACACCGTACGCCATTTCATGGGCCGTCGCGGTCCGCAGGGAACGGCCCAGCCTTCCCGGAATCCGCCGATCCACGCCTTGAGGGCGGGGAGGGAGGGGCGCCGCGCCAGAGTCAGCAGCAGCCAGACACCGAGATAGACCGGAACGAGGGGTGCGGGGAGATTGCGCCGAGCCAGCCACACCCGGTTGCGGGCCACGTTGAAGTGGTAGGACGCGTGCCGGGAGGGAGGTGTGGTGGGGTGCAGCAGCACCATGTCGGAACGGTAGTCGATCATCCAGTCGGCGTCGAGAGCCCGCCAGGCGAGATCGGTCTCCTCGTGGGCGTAGAAGAATTCGCTCGGCAGATCGCCGACTTCGGTGAGGACCTTCGTACGGACCGCGTTGGCGCCGCCGAGGAACGTGGTCACGCGCGAGGACCGCATCGGGTCGGCCGCGCGCAGCCGCGGGACGTGCCGACGCTGGGTGAGGCCCGTCTCGGGGTCCGCGATCCGGAAGCTGATGATGCCCAGCCGGGGATCGGCGGTGAACGCCTGGCGGACCAGTTCGGCGGTGTCCTCGTGGGCGAGCAGACCGTCGTCGTCCAGGAAGAGCAGTGCGTCGACGGGCCCGCAGGGGCCGCCGGGCCCGAAGGCCGCGATGCCGACGTTGCGGCCACCGGGGATGCCCAGGTTCTCGGGCAGGTCGATGGTGTGGACGCCGTCGGGCACACCCGTCACGGGGGCGCCGTTGCCGACCACGACGACCTCGACCGGGTCGCCCTCCTGCTTGGCGACCGAGTCGAGGAGCGCGCGCAGATCGTCGGGGCGGTTGCCCATGGTGATGATGACGGCGCCCAGCTTCATCGGCGTACTCACGCTTGTCCTCACTTCAGCCGGCTCGACGCCAGGATCGACACCAGGTGCAGCAGCGTCTGCAGGAGCGCGATGCCGGCCAGTACGGCGACACCCAGCCGCGTAAAGAACAGGTCGTCCCTGACCGAGTCCACGATCGCGAGGACCAGGATCAGCAGGGAGGCCTCGATGCCGAGGACCAGCCGGTGGAACTTCAGCGCCGCGGCGGCCCTGCGGGCCAGCGCCATGCCGGACGAACGCGGCTCGGAAGCCGCCTCCTTGACCGGCGGCAGCCCGCCCTGGTGCCGGGCGACGCCGACCAGGTCGGTCTCGGCCTTGATCAGGATGGCGCCGAGGGCGGCGAGGGTGCCGAGGAAGGCCCACAGCCAGTCGATCCGCCCGGAGCCCCACAGGTCGGCTGCGCGCAGTCCGAGGCCGACGAGGACCGCCGCGTCGCACAGGTAGGCGCCGACCCGGTCGAGGTACACGCCGCCCAGCGAGAACTGCTGCTTCCAGCGGGCCACCTCGCCGTCGACGCAGTCGAGCAGCAGATAGAGCTGGACCATGACCACACCGAGCACGGCGCCCCAGATCCCCGGGATCAGCAGCGCCGGGGCGGCGAGGACGCCCGCGAGCGTCATCACGTACGTGAGCTGGTTCGGCGTGATCCGGGTCTTCACCAGGTGCCGGGTGATCCGCAGCGAGATCTCCCGCATGTACAGGCGGCCCGCCCAGTGTTCGCCGCTCCGCCGGTCCTTCACACCCGCGGGGTGAACGACCGGGCGGAGCTCAGCTACCGATGGCTTTGGCATAGTCGGCGTACGCGTCCCTGATCTGGTCGGTGGACAGGTCGAGGTGCTCGAGGATGGTGTAGCGGCCGGGACGGGTCTGCGGCGCGAAGGTGACGGCCTCGACGAACTCGTCGACGCTGAAGCCCATCTCGCCGGGCGTCACGGGCAGGCCGTGCCGGCGCAGCGTCTCGACCATGCCGAGCGAGCCGTCCGTGGCACCGCGCAGGTGCATCGCGAACGCCGCGCCCAGGCCGCACTGCTCGCCGTGGCTGGCCGCGCGCTGGGGGAAGAGCAGGTCGAAGGCGTGGCTGATCTCGTGGCATGCGCCCGAGGACGGGCGGGTGTCACCGCTGATCGACATGGCGATGCCGGACATCACCAGGCCTTCGGAGAGCGTGACGAGGAAGTCGTCGTCGCCGACGCCGCCGGGGTGGCGGAGCACGGCCTCGCCGGCGCTGCGGGCCATGGCCGCGGCCAGGCCGTCGACCGGCTCGCCCGTCTCGCGGTGCGAGAGCTCCCAGTCCGCGATGGCGGACAGGTTGGAGATCGCGTCGCCGATGCCGGAGCGGACGAAGCGCACCGGGGCGTCCCGGATCACGTCGAGGTCGATGACCAGCGCGATCGGGGTCGGCACACCGTAGGAGCCGCGTCCGTTGTCGTTGTCCAGGGTGGAGACCGGCGAGCAGATGCCGTCGTGCGACAGGTTCGTGGCGATGGCGACCAGCGGCAGGCCGACCCGGGCCGCCGCGTACTTGGTCACATCGATGATCTTGCCGCCGCCGAGGGCCACCACAGCGTCGTACCGCTTGCCGCGCATGGCGTCGGCGAGCTTGACCGCCGCGTCGATGGTGCCGCCGTCGACCGGGTACCAGTCGGCGCCGGGCAGCTCGGGAGCGAACTGCTCACGCAGCTTCAGCCCCGAGCCGCCGCTGATCGCCACGGCGATCCGGCCGTTGCTGGAGATCCGCTGGTCCGCCAGGAGGCTGGCGAGATCGTCCAGCGCTCCCCGGCGGATGTCGACGACGACCGGCGAGGGGATCAGCCGGGTCAGTACTGGCACGCGATGTCACGGCCCTTCGCGAGGTCGTCGTGGTTGTCGATCTCGACCCACTTGACGTCGCCGATGGGAGCCACGTCGATGGTGAAGCCGTCGTCGACGAGCTTCTGGTAGCCGTCCTCGTAGTAGAGGTCGGGGTCGCGCTCGAAGGTGGCCTTGAGGGCGTCGGCGAGGGCCTCGGCGGCCTCGGGCTCGATGAGGGTGACACCGATGTACTCGCCCGTGGCGGTGGCCGGGTCCATCAGCTTGGTGATCTTCTGGACGCCCTTGCCCTCGGCGGTGATGACCTTCATCTCCTCGTCGGCGAGGTTCTTCACCGAGTCGAGGGCGAGGATGATCTTCTGGCCGTCGCCGCGGGCGGCGAGCAGCGTCTTCTCGACCGAGACGGGGTGGACGGTGTCGCCGTTGGCGAGGATCACACCGCGCTTGAGGACGTCACGGGCGCACCACAGGGAGTAGGCGTTGTTCCACTCCTCGGCCTTGTCGTTGTCGATCAGCGTGATCGAGACGCCGTACGTGGCCTCCAGGGCCGCCTTGCGCTCGTACACGGCCTCCTTGCGGTAGCCGACGACGATGGCGACCTCGGTGAGGCCGACCTCCGCGAAGTTCTTCAGCGTCAGGTCGAGGACAGTGGTGTCACCGTCGACAGGCACGAGGGCCTTCGGAAGCGTGTCGGTGTAGGGGCGCAGACGCCTTCCGGCACCGGCTGCCAGTACGAGGCCAATCATGCTGTTTCTCCTTCGTCATGTACGGCGGGTGCTCCGGAGGACACCCAGAAACGGATGGACTCCACGAGCACCACGAGCGCGACGGTGACCGCCAGGGCGGTGAGCGCCAGGGTGAAGTCGTTGCCACGGCTCGCCAGCAGGGCGGCGAGGACGGTCACCAGCAACGTGCGGCCCTCGTGACCGCCGATGGTGCGCACCAGCCACGTGGGCGGCGCGCCGGTGCCGCCGCGGATGCGGTACACCGTGTCGTAGTGATGGTAGGCGACGGCGGCCACCAGTCCGTAGGCCGCGGGCAAGGCCCCGTTCACCTCGGAGCGGGCCGCGAGGATCAGGACGGTGCCGTACTCGGCGGCCCGGAAGACGGGCGGCACGAGCCAGTCGAGCGCGCCCTTGAGGGGGTGCGCGACGGCGATGGCCGAACAGATGACATAGAACACGGCCGCGACGACCACCTGGGCGCTGCCGAAGTCGCGGGTGGCGGCCGCGGTCAGCAGGGCGACCGCGCCGACGGCGGCGACCACGGGCGGGACCCAGGCGCCCTTGATGTTCGGCCGGCTCGCCGCAAGGAGCTGGGCGAGCGGCCCGGAGTCCGCCAGGTCCGCGAGGGCCTGCGCGGCCCGGTCCGTCCGCTTCGCCTTGCGGGTCAGCGAGCGCAGCACCCGGCCTGCGGTGGTGTAGCAGGCGCCGAAGGCGCAGCCGATGATCAGCGCCCAGAAGACGATCCGCGGGGTGGTGACGGCGGTGAGGACCGCGATCATGGCCCAGCGCTCGCCGATCGGCAGGATGATCATCCGGCGGACCCAGACGGTCCAGCCGACGCTGTCCAGCCGGCTGGAGAGGGCCGCGGTGGGGCTCGTATTGGCCGTGGCGTCGTGGTTGGCCTCGTTGAACGAGAAGTCCACGACATGGCGGCAGGTCATCAGGACCATCGCGCCCAGCGCGAGCGCCCACACGTCGTCGCCGTTCCGCGCGGCCCCGAGGGCGAGGCCGGCGTAGAAGGCGTACTCCTTGGCGCGGTCGAAGGTGGCGTCCAGCCAGGCGCCCATCGTCGAGTACTGCAGCGAGTAGCGGGCGAGCTGCCCGTCGGTGCAGTCCAGGACGAAGGAGACCAGGAGCAGGACGCCCGCGGCGATGTAGCCGCCGCGCTCGCCCGTGGCGGCGCAGCCGGCCGCGATCAGCGCCGTGAGCAGCGAGGCGGTGGTGACCTGGTTGGGGGTCAGTCCGCGCCGCGCGCACCAGCGGGCGATGTAGCGCGAGTACGGGCTGATGAAGAAGGTGGTGAAGAAGCCGTCGTGGGCCTTCACCGCGGAGCGGAGTCGTACGGCCTCGTCGTCGACGTCCGCGACGGCGCCGCGGGCGGTGTGCCGGCTCTCCGCGTCGGCCGGTACGGCGGCCACGAGCGAGCCGAGCTCGGGGCGGTGCACGGCGACGCCGTCGGCGTCGAGCGCCGCGGCGAGGGTGTCGGGCAGCACCTCGCCCTCGGCGACGACGGGCCCGTGGTCGGCACCCGGAACGGGCGCGGACACGTCGGTCAGCGCGCGGGCGAGGGCCGGTCGGGCCTCGCTCTGCGTGGTGAGCGCGCCGGGCACGGCGGAGGCGGGGAAGCGGGGGTCGGTGAGGCCCAGCCGCAGCGCGTGGAGGTGTCCGACGAAGCGGGGGTCGACGACGGCGACCCGCTCGTCGGCCGGTACGGCGGCGAGCAGTGCGCCGGCGTCACGTGGGTCGGATGCGACCTTGACGTCGAAGCCCAGCGACCGGAGATCGCCGTCGAGCGACGATCCGGGTACCGGCGGACCGGTGAGGATGGCGGTCGACAGGACGAACTCACTCCTTGGAGCTGACGGGCGGGGCCGGCGGGGCCCATGACACGGCCCCGGGCACGGCGGTACGGCCCGGCATCGGGCGGCAGCACGTCGGCTGAGGCTATCGGATGAACGAAAGCGGGAGTTCATCGAGGCTTTGCGGTGCGGACTCCCCCGGGCCCACTCGAATCCTCGCGAGCGCGCCCCGTCCTGCGGAGATCATCATGGGCGATCGACACCCCGCCCCACAAACCGTGCTCCACGGGCACCTGGAGCGACTGTCGCACCCCACCTTGAGCTGCACACATAATCGCAGGTCAGACGATATGACAACGGTGTTCAGTACCGTGTTGCACATACCCCCCACCCGTAGTTCACTTGCGAATCGGGGACCGACGGGATCACTGACGACACGACCGGGAGGCCTTGTCATGGGGGCTGGACACGACCACGGACACAGCCACGGCGGACCGCCGCCCACGGGGACCGCGGCCGCGGCCTACCGGGGCCGGCTGCGGATCGCGCTGGGGATCACACTGTCCGTGATGGTGATCGAGATCGTCGGCGGCATCGTCGCGAACTCGCTGGCACTGATCGCCGACGCGGCGCACATGGCGACCGACGCGGTCGGCCTGGCGATGGCTCTGCTCGCGATCCACTTCGCCAACCGGCCGCCCACGGAGAACCGCACTTTCGGCTTCGCCCGGGCCGAGATCCTGGCCGCGCTGGCCAACTGTCTGCTGCTGCTCGGCGTCGGCGGCTTCGTGCTCTACGAGGCGATCCAGCGGTTCATCGAGCCGGCCGAGACCAGGGGCGGTCTGGCCATCGCGTTCGCGCTGATCGGTCTGGTCGCCAACATGATCTCGCTCTCACTGCTCGTCCGCGGCCAGAAGGAGAGCCTGAACGTACGCGGCGCCTATCTGGAGGTGCTCGCCGACGCCCTCGGCTCGGTGACGGTCCTGATCTCCGCGACGATCATCCTCGCGACCGGCTGGCAGTACGCCGACCCGATCGCCTCGATCCTGATCGGCCTGATGATCGTGCCGCGCACGGTCAAGCTGCTCCGCGAGACCCTCGACGTGCTCCTGGAGTCCGCCCCCAAGGGCGTCGACATGGCCGAGGTACGCGCGCACATCCTGGCGCTGCCGGGTGTCGAGGACGTCCACGACCTGCACGCCTGGACGATCACCTCCGGGATGCCGGTGCTCTCCGCGCACGTGGTAGTGGACCAGGCCGCGCTGGACGCGGTGGGCCACGAGAAGATGCTGCACGATCTCCAGGGCTGCCTGGGTTCCCATTTCGACGTGGAGCACTGCACCTTCCAGCTGGAGCCCGCCGGTCACGCCGAGCACGAGGCCAAGCTCTGTCTGTGACTCCCGGTGCCTGCTACCGTTGATCGGCAAACGTGAGGTGAGAGAGGAGCTGAGGTTGATGACCGTCGCGATGGAGGCTGCCCAGTGCGGCAGCGCCCGGTCCGGCTTCAGCTCCCGGGTCACCGGCTGACCTGATCTCCCGGTTCTTCCGAACCGGTTCGTCACGTCGTCGGCCGGGGCCCTCTCACACAAGGGTTTCCCACGTTGTCCGACAACGATCTGCACACCGCCTTCTTCGCCCTGCACCACGGTCTTCCGCGGCAGGGTCCGGGCTCCGACTCCACCACCCGTCGCCTGCTCGCGCTCGCGGGACCGCTCCCCGAGCGGCCCCGCGTGCTCGATCTCGGCTGCGGCCCCGGCCGCTCCGCGCTGCTCCTGGCCGCCGAGGCCGGCGCCGAGGTGACCGCCGTGGACCTGCACGAGCCCTTCCTCGACGAGCTGCGACAGAGCGCCGACGCGCGCGGGCTCGGCGACTCCGTCCGTACGCTCGCCGCCGACATGGGTGCGCTCCCGTTCCCCGACGGATCCTTCGATCTGGTCTGGGCCGAGAGCTCGGCCTACGCCATCGGCTTCGACACCGCGCTGCGCGAGTGGCGCCGCCTCCTTGCTCCCGGCGGAACCCTCGTCCTCACCGAGTGCGAGTGGACGGTGGACGAACCGAGCCAGGAGGCCCGCGCCTTCTGGGACATGCACTGTCCGCTCCGTACCACCTCCGCGAACACCGCGGCGGCGGCCCTGGCCGGCTATCACGTCCTCGGGGTCGTCCCCCAGCCCGAGAGCGACTGGGACGAGTACTACGGCCCACTCTCCGCGCGGGCCGATGCCGCCGACCCGGCGGCTCCCGGCATGACCGAGGCTCTCGTCTCGACCCGCGCGGAGCTCGCCATGCGCCGTGACCACGGCGGCGAGTACGGCTACACCGGCTTCGTCCTGCGGCCCTCCGATCCCCGGTGGCGTACGCGGGAGGAGACGGCCGGCGACATTCCGCGCGTACGGGAGATCAACGCGTCCGCCTTCGCCACCGCGGACGAGGCCGCGCTGGTCGACGCCCTGCGGGAGGACTCCGGCGCCTGGCTGCCCGGCCTCTCGTACGTCGCCGAGGCGTCCGACGGCACGGTGGCGGGATACGCGCTCGTCACCCGCTGCCACGTCGACGGCGCTCCGGCGGCCGCGCTCGCTCCGGTCGCCGTCGATCCGGCGTACCAGCGGCAGGGTGTCGGAGAGGCCGTGGTCCGGGCCGTGCTCGACGCGGCACGGCTGCAAGGGGAGCGGCTCGTGCTGGTGCTCGGTCACCCGGAGTACTACCCACGATTCGGCTTCGCACGGGCGTCCGAATACGGGATCAAGCCAGGTTTCGAGGTACCGGACGAAGCCATGATGGCCCTGGTCCTCGACGGTTCCGCCCCGGTCGCCCGGGGGATGATCCATTATCCGACGGCCTTCGGCGTCTGACGCGTCGCCCGCTCCTGCCGCACCGGGTGTACTCCGGTGTGGTGGGAGCGGGCCATGTCCGGCCTCCGAAGTACGGACAAGCCGGTTTTGTGCGGCAGACTGAGGATGCCCCACAGGGCCGAGGATCGAAGCGAAGGATGGGTATGCCGACCACACCAGCCACCGCGGCACACAGCTCGCCGAACGGCGTCTCTTCGGGCGGCGTCCCGGCGTCGATCATGCTCGAGCTGGTCGACGAGGACGGCACCACCATCGGTACGGCCGAGAAGCTCGCCGCACACCAGGCGCCCGGGCAGCTGCACCGCGCCTTCTCCGTCTTCCTGTTCGACGAGTCCGGCCGGCTGCTGCTCCAGCGCCGCGCGCTGGGCAAGTACCACTCCCCCGGTGTCTGGTCGAACACCTGCTGCGGCCACCCGTACCCGGGCGAGGCGCCGTTCGCGGCCGCCGCCCGGCGCACGTACGAGGAGTTGGGCATCTCGCCCTCGCTGCTCGCCGAGGCCGGCACCGTCCGCTACAACCACCCGGACCCGGCGTCGGGCCTGGTGGAGCAGGAGTACAACCACCTCTTCGTCGGCATGGTGCAGGCCGATCTGCGGCCGGACCCGGAGGAGGTCGAGGAGACCGCCTTCGTGACGGCGGAGGAGCTGGCGAAGCGGCACGCGACCGTGCCGTTCTCCGCCTGGTTCATGACGGTCCTGGACGCGGCGCGTCCGGCCGTCAGGGAGCTGACGGGTCCGTCCGGGGGCTGGTGATCCCGGGCAGGATCGGAGTTCCGGGCGCCGGCGCGGGCGCCCGGGATCCGATTCCCTGCGCTGTGTCGGGCCCCGGCACGTGCGGCGCCAGGGGCAGGGCGGCCCAGATGATCTTGCCGCCGTTCGCGGTGTGCTCCACGTCGCACGCCCCGCCGGACTCCAGCGCGATCTCCCTGACCAGGAGCAGCCCGCGGCCGCCGGTCTGCCCGTAGTCCGCCTCCAGCGCCTTGGGGCGGTACGGATGGTTGTCCTCGACGGACACCCGGATCCACTCCGCGCCGATCGCCACCTCCACCGCCACTTCGGGGGAGAGCAGCGCCGCGTGTTTGACGGCGTTGGTGACCAGCTCCGAAACGATCAGGAGCAGACCCTGGACCGTGTCGTCGTGGACCGGTACCCCTTGACGGATCAGCAGGTCCCGAACGGCGTGCCGGGCCTGCGGAACGGAGACGTCGACCGCGGGAGCGGTGAAGCGCCAGACCCCTTCGTAGGACGGTGGCCGTGCGGGGACGCTCCCCCGGCTCTCCATAGTCCGGCTCCCACCCTCGTGCTCGATTGTCGCCACGGGATCGAGTCTTGGTAATCCGTAGGTCCGGACCGGCCTACTGACCAGAAGTCGACACTTATCGACCGAATTTTGATCGGGTGAGTATGCCAACGTCAGTTGTTCGACTGCTCCTGATCTTCTTCTGACGGCTTCGGAGGGGACTCGGACGAGCTCGGCGGAGAGGCCTGCGAAGGGGCCCGCTCGGACGCCTGCGGAGAGGCCGCCTCGGGGGCGACCATACTGACGATCCGTCGGCCTCCGACACCGATGGCGATCAGACCGAGCCCGTCGAAGAGCAGGGCCAGCGAGAAGAACACCCCGAGCACGTAACGGCTGCTGTCGGGCCAGTCGAAGAGCACCAGCAGCCCGAGCAGGAGCCCGAAGGCCCCCTGGAGGAGCGTCCAGCCCATCTGCGGTCCGCGCACCACCACACTCCCCACCAACCGGAACACCCCACCGGTCAGGAAGAGCAGCGCCGCGAACATGGTCAGCGCCTCGGCCGAGCCCTCCGGATGACGGATGACGACGACACCGGCCGCGATGTTCAGGGCGGCCACCACCACGGCGAGCCAGAAGTAGCTGGTGCCGCGGGACTCGATGGCGTGCAGCAGACCGACGACACCGCCGATGAGCAGGAGCCAGCCGAAGAGGAGCATCGAGGTCAGCGTGGCGAGGCCGGTGTAGAACAGGCCGACGATCCCGGCGATGACGAGCAGGGCACCGAGGAGGACGAGCCAGCCGAAACTGCGGCGCAGCTTCCTGCCCTCGCGTACGGCGTCGTGGGAACCCTGGGCCATGGGGCGCCTCCTCCTCGCACCCCCTTCCTGATCGTACGGTCGGGGTGCCCGGATAGCATCCGGCACATGGAGCCGCAGCTGAACGTCAGCGTCGCCGACGGGGTCGCCACCGTCGTCATCTCGAACCCCGCCAAGCGCAACGCGATGACGGCCGCGATGTGGCGGTCCCTGCCGGGCCTGCTCGCCCCGCTCGCGACCGACGCCGAGGTCCGCGTCCTGGTCCTCACCGGTCAGGGCGAGACCTTCTGCGCCGGCGCCGACATCTCGACCTTGCGGGAGCCGGGCGACGAGCAGCAGTCGCTCGCGGTACGGGCCGAGGAAGCGCTCGCCGCCTTCCCGAAGCCGACTCTGGCCGCCGTCCGCGGCTACTGCGTGGGCGGCGGCAGCCAGCTCGCCGCCGCCTGCGACCTGCGGTTCGCCGAGGAGGGGGCGCGGTTCGGAGTCACCCCGTCGAAGCTCGGCATCGTCTATCCCTCCTCCTCGACCCGTCGGCTGGCCTCGCTGGTGGGACCCTCGGCCGCCAAGTACCTGCTCTACTCGGGCGAGTTGATCGACGCGGAGCGGGCGCTGCGCACCGGCCTGGTGGACGAGGTGCTCCCGGCGGGCGCACTGGACAAGCGGGTGGGCGAGTTCACCCGCGTCCTGGCCTCGCGCTCCCTGCTGACGCAGGCGGCGGCGAAGGAGTTCGCCGACGGCCGCACCGACCGGGACGCGTACTGGGCGGAGGAGGCGCGCGGCAGCGGCGACACCGCCGAGGGTGTCGCCGCCTTCCTGGAGCGCCGCGCGCCCCGCTTCACGTACGGGGTCTGAGCCGGGCCGACCGGGTCAGCCCTCCTGGGCGAGGATCCTCTCGCCCTGCCCGCGCCAGTGCGCGACGATCCCGGCCGGCGCCTTCTCGGGCGAACCCGCGTCGTAGGGCGGCTGCGGGTCGTACTCCGTCAGGAGCTGGATCGTCTGCGCGACCTCGTCCCCGGCGATCCGGCCGACCAGGTGCAGCGCCATGTCGATGCCCGAGGACACCCCGGCGGCGGTGACGTACTTGCCGTCGAAGACGACCCGCTCGCCGGTGGGTTCGGCGCCGAGCGGCTTCAGCTCGTCGAGCGCGAGCCAGTGGGCGGTGGCCCGGCGGCCGGCGAGCAGGCCCGCTCCGGCGAGGATCAGCGAGCCGGTGCACACGGAGGTGGTCCAGGTGCTGGTGGCGTCGGCCGTACGGACCCAGGCGAGGATCTCGGGGTCGTGCATCGCCTCCCGCGATCCCGGCCCGCCGGGGACCAGCACGATGTCCGGGGTCGGTACGTCCGCGAGGGTCTTGTCGGCGACGAGGGCGAGGCTTCCCTGGTCGCCCCGGACCGGACCGGCCTCCTTGGCGACGAAGACGGTCTCGGCTCCGGGGAGCCGGGCGAGCAGCTCGTAGGGGCCGACGGCGTCGAGCGTGGTGAAGCGGTCGTAGAGCAGGACGGCGATCTGCATGGTGTTCCCCTCGGTGGTCGTGCCGTGGTCGGTGGTCGTGCGGTGGTCGGTTCGGTGTGTGCGCGTCGATCCGGTGCTTCGGTTCCGTGCGTACGTCGGTTCAGTGCGTCGTCGACACGGGTGCGTGGAAGCGGCGCCGGTACTCGGCCGGGGCCGTGTCGAGCGCCTTGACGAAGGCCCTGCGCATGGCCTCGGGAGTGCCGTAGCCGGCCGCGCGGGCGACCTCCTGGACCCCCACGGCCGTCTCCTCCAGGAGCCTGCGCGCGTGTTCGAGCCGGACCTGGTCGACGTACCGGCCGGGAGTCGTGCCGGTCTCCGCCTGGAACGCGCGGGCGAAGTGGCGGGGCGACAGCCGGGCGCGGGCCGCCAGCGCCTCGACGGAGAGGTCCCCTTCGGGGTGCTCGGTGATCCACTGCTGGAGGTCCCGCAGAGGTGCCCGGCGGGCGGTCTGGGCGGCCAGCTGGGCGCTGAACTGGGCCTGGTTGCCCGGGCGGCGCAGAAAGACGACCAGATGGCGGGCGACGGTCAGGGCGGTGTCACGGCCCAGGTCCTCCTCCACGAGCGCGAGGGCGAGGTCGATGCCCGCGGTGACGCCGGCCGAGGTGGAGATCCTGCCGTCGCGGACGAAGATGGGCTCCGCCTCCACCTCGACCTCGGGATAGCAGCGGGCGAGGTGGTCGCAGGCGACCCAGTGGGTGGTGGCCCGGTGGCCGTCGAGGAGCCCGGCCTCGGCGAGCAGCAGGGCACCGGTGCAGACGGAGACCAGGCGCTCGGCGTGCGGCGCGTTCTCGCGCAGCCAGTCGATCAGCCGCGGGTCGGCGTGGCGGGTGCCCTCGCCCCCGGGGACGAGCAGCGTGTGCGGGCGGTCCGCGTCGGCGAGCGTCGTGTCCGGGAGCATCCGCAGGCCGCTCTGCGTGCGGACCGGACCCCCGTCGAGCGAGGCGGTCCGGATCGGATAGGCGGCGTCACCGCCGGCGGCGCGTCCTGCCCCGGCGAACACCTCCACCGGTCCGGTGACATCCAGGCTCTGCACGTCGTCGAAGAGGACGACGAGCACGGGTCGCTTCGTCATGTGTTCCATCCTTGGCGGGGCCTGGGATGTCCGCAATGACGAAGACCCCACCTTTCCTGCCATCGGCCGCAGGCGACCGCCGACCGCGACCGCCCCGGACTTCCCGTCGTACCGACCAGTCGGTAACGTTCCGTTCCATGACCTCTCTGCCGCCCCGCGCGGGCCGCCGCTGCCACCACATGCTCAACCCGATGCACTCCACGGTGTACTTCTCACCGGACCTGGACACCGAGTTCCAGGCCCTCGGTTTCGAGGACACCTCGGCCATGCGGCTCGCCTCGCGCAGCGCCGCGATGGGGGCCGTGGGCGCCGGAACCGTCGCCGCGGCCTTCTACAACTACAACGTCGAGCTGCTGGCCCGGCATCTGCCCGCCGTCTGGGACATCGCCTCGCCGACGGACGTGGTGGCCGCACGGCTGCGGGCCGTGGACACCACGATGCGCCGTCTCCTCGGCGAGGAGGCGATCGCCTCGGCCGAGATGGCGGAGGCCGCCGAGCTCGCCCTGCGCGCCACCGAGGCCTGTACCCGGCACGCCCGGCCGCTCTACTCGGCCCACGCCGACCTGCCGGTCCCGGAGGAGGCCCACCTGCGCTACTGGTACGCCGCGACGCTGCTGCGCGAGCACCGGGGCGACGGCCACCTCGCGGCCCTCCTGAGTGTGGGCCTCGACCCGCTGGAGGCGATGGTCAGCCACACCGCCACGGGCATGGGCATGAACCCGCGCTGGGCCCTGGGCGCCCGGGGCTGGCGGCGCGCCGACTGGGACGCCGCGGCCGCGCGGCTGCGGGACCGCGGGCTGCTGGGCGCGGACGGCGAGCTCACGCCCGAGGGCCTGAGCCTGCGCGACGCGGTGGAGGAGCACACGGATCGCCTGGACTCCGCCCCGTACGAGCACCTGGGCGCGGCCGGTGTCGAGCGGCTGACGGAGCTGGGCAAGGGCTTCCGCAACGCGGCGTACCTGGCGGGAGCCTTCCCCGCGGACCTCAGCGACAAGGGCTGACGGAACCGCCGCGCGGGCGGGGCGGGTGCGGCGATCCTGTCGGCGACCCGGCACAATGCAGTCGCAAGCTTGAGGCGCGAGAAGGCGAGTCGGGACACCGTGACGACGTCCATCGAAGGCAGGATCGCCGAGGAACTCGGCGTACGGGAGCGACAGGTGAGGGCGGCCGTCGAGCTGCTCGACGGCGGGTCGACCGTGCCGTTCATCGCGCGCTACCGCAAGGAAGCGACCGAGATGCTCGACGACGCGCAGCTGCGCACGCTCGAGGAGCGGCTGCGGTATCTGCGGGAGCTGGAGGACCGGCGGACCGCCATCCTCGATTCCGTACGGGAGCAGGACAAGCTGACGGCCGAGGTGGAGGCCCAGATCCGGGCCGCGGACACCAAGGCCCGTCTCGAGGACATCTACCTGCCCTTCAAGCCCAAGCGGCGCACGAAGGCGCAGATCGCCCGCGAGGCCGGTCTGGAACCGTTGGCGGAGGGGCTCCTCGCCGACCCGTCGGTGGAGCCGGCGGCCGCCGCCGCGGCCTTCGTCGACGCCGACAAGGGCGTCGCGGACCCGGCCGCCGCGCTGGAGGGCGCCCGCGCGATCCTCACCGAGAAGTTCTCCGAGGACGCCGACCTCATCGGCGAGCTGCGTGAGCGGATGTGGGGCCGGGGCCGGCTCGCCGCCAAGGTCCGCGAGGGCAAGGAGGAGGCGGGCGCGAAGTTCGCCGACTACTTCGACTTCGCCGAGCCGTTCACCGCGCTCCCCTCGCACCGGATCCTCGCGATGCTGCGCGGCGAGAAGGAGGACGTCCTCACCCTGGAGCTGGAGCCGGAGGAGCGCGAAGACGCCGCGACGCCCGGCCCGTCCGCTTACGAGGGCATGGTCGCCTCCCGCTTCGGCGTGGCCGAGCGAGGGCGACCGGGCGACAAGTGGCTTCAGGACACGGTCCGTTGGGCCTGGCGGACCCGGATCCTGGTCCACCTCGGGATCGATCTGCGGCTGCGGCTGCGGACGGCGGCGGAGGACGAGGCGGTACGGGTCTTCGCGGCGAACCTGCGTGACCTCCTGCTCGCCGCGCCGGCGGGCACGCGGGCGACGCTGGGGCTCGACCCCGGCTTCCGCACGGGCGTGAAGGTCGCCGTGGTCGACGGGACGGGCAAGGTCGTGGCCACCGACACGATCTACCCGCACGTCCCCGCGAACAAGTGGGACGAGTCGCTGGCGAAGCTGGCGCGGCTCGCGAAGGAGCACGCGGTCGAGCTCGTCGCCATCGGCAACGGCACGGCCTCCCGCGAGACGGACAAGCTCGCGGCCGAACTCATCGCCAAGCACCCGGAGTTGAAGCTCACCAAGGTCATGGTGTCCGAGGCCGGCGCCTCGGTGTACTCGGCCTCCGCGTTCGCTTCGCAGGAACTGCCCGAACTGGACGTGTCGCTGCGCGGTGCCGTCTCGATCGCACGGCGGCTCCAGGATCCGCTGGCCGAGCTGGTGAAGATCGACCCGAAGTCGATCGGCGTCGGGCAGTACCAGCACGACCTGTCCGAGGTGAAGCTCTCGCGTTCGCTGGACGCGGTGGTCGAGGACTGTGTGAACGGCGTCGGTGTCGACGTCAACACCGCCTCCGCGCCGCTGCTTTCGCGGGTGTCGGGCATCGGTGCCGGTCTCGCCGAGAACATCGTCGCGCATCGCGACGCCAACGGTCCCTTCCGGTCTCGGAGGGCGCTGAAGGACGTGGCACGGCTCGGTCCGAAGGCGTACGAGCAGTGCGCGGGCTTCCTGCGGATCCGGGGCGGCGACGACCCCCTCGACGGGTCCTCGGTGCACCCGGAGGCGTACCCGGTGGTGCGGCGGATGGTGAAGACCACGGGCGGCGAGGTCGCGTCGCTGATCGGCAACACGGGTGTCCTGCGGTCACTGCGGGCGGACGACTTCGTCGACGAGACCTTCGGTCTGCCGACGGTCACGGACATCCTGCGCGAGCTGGAGAAGCCGGGGCGGGACCCGCGGCCGGCGTTCAGGACGGCGACCTTCAAGGAGGGCGTCGAGAAGCTCGGCGACCTCGCGTCGGGGATGGTCCTGGAGGGCGTGGTCACGAACGTGGCGGCGTTCGGGGCGTTCGTGGACATCGGTGTGCACCAGGACGGCCTGGTGCACGTGTCGGCGATGTCGAAGACGTTCGTGAAGGACCCGCGGGACGTGGTGAAGCCGGGTGACGTGGTCCGGGTGAAGGTCCTCGACGTCGACATCCCGCGCAAGCGGATCTCGCTGACACTGCGACTCGACGACGAGGCGACGGCGGAGACGGCCGGCGGGGGTGCCCCGAAGCGGGAGCGCGGCGAGCGCGGTGGCCGCCCGCCGCAGCAGCGCCGTGGCGCGGGCGGCGGTGGCGGTGGCCGTGGCGCGGGCAGCGGTGGCGACCGGGGTCGCTCCCAGGCCCCGGCCCCGTCGAACAGCGCGATGGCGGACGCCCTGCGCAAGGCGGGCCTGCTGAACGAGGGCGGCGGCGACAAGCGGCGCGGCCGCTGACGTGGTGGGGCCCGGCCGGAAGGCCGGGCCCTTCACCTTTCCCGGGCCTTCGGCCGGGGAACGTGCCACGCCCTGCTCAACCGGACGGCGTGACCGGGGACCACACACCGAACCACTGCTCGGCGCCGTACTCCTCGAACCGCTCCACCTCGGTGAACCCCAGATTCGCCGCGAGGCGCATCGCGCGGTCGTTGGCGGTCTGGGTGCAGAGCACCACCGGCTCGCCGGGGAGTACGTCGGCGAACCAGCCGAGTGCCGCTGCGCACGCCTCGGCGGCGTACCCGCGTCCCCACGCTTCCGGCAGGAACAGGTAACCGAGTTCGGCCTCCGCGGTATCCGGACGGACGTGACCCGAACGCTCTGCATCACGCCGACCGAGCGTGACCATTCCGATCATCGCTCCATCGAGATCGATCACGAAGTGGCCAGGGCGCTGTCCAGGCACCTCAGGCACCACGCGTTCGAGCTCATCACGCGTTCGAGGGCCACCGATGTAGGTGCTCACCTCCGGCGAGGCGAACAGCTCGATGAACGCCGCACGGTCTCGGGCCTCGGACTCGCGGAGCACGAGCCGTTCGGTCCTCAACGGGGCAGGTGGCCAGGCGACGGGTCCGAGTCCGGTCATGGCAGGCAACCTACCGCACGCCCTTGAGACCGATCCGAAGGAGAAGGCCCGGCCCGCAGGACATCGGCGCGTTCCGTCCCTCTCACCGTGATCCACACGTTGCAGCCTCGCTCGCGGCGGGCAGGGCGGCCGGCGATGTGGGCGGCGGGCCGCGGGAACGGCCATACACTCGCTCCATGGGTCGCACGCGTTCGTCGAGGCAGTGCCTGCGGCAGGCCGCGTCCGGAGTGCGTCCGGCCGTCGTCGACCCGGCCACCGCCGCTGATGTCGAATTGCCCCGAACCCGCCGTATCGCGCTGCACGGCCACGGCTAGCGCCCCTCTTCCCCTGCGCGCCGCTCCCCCGCCGCACGGCGGGTCCTTCCCCTGCCGAGTCCGCCTCGCCCCGCCAAACGTCGGGCGGTCTCCGCCCCCGCTCCACGTCACCACAGCAGCCTTCCGGCACTCGCCGGCGCTGCCGCCTGGCTACGGCCGCACGACCGGGCCGGGCCACTTCGAAGGGATCATTGTGAAGCTGAGCGACTTGCTGGCCGGGCAGGAGCACCACGTACTCCAGGGTGACCCGAGCAGAACACTGATCACCGCGGGTACGACCTTCGACGTGGACCGGGTGATGCCGGGTTGCCTGTTCATCGCCGTGCCCGGACACCGGGAGGGCGGGCCCGGCTCCGTGGCGCCCGCGCTCGCCCGCGGAGCGGCCGCTGTGCTGGTCGACGGCACGGAACCGTCGGCGTCGGTGTGGCCGCCGGGCGCGTGTGCCGTGCGGGTGCCGGACATCCGGAAGGCGGCCGCGATCGTGACCTCCCGCTACTTCGGCGAACCGGGGCGGCAGATGGACGTGGTGGCGGTCACCGGCACCAACGGCAAGACCTCGGTCTCGTACATGGTCGAGTCCGCCCTGCGGATCTCCGAGGGCGCGAAGGTGGGAGTCATCGGGACGGCCGGCAGCCGTATCGGCGACGAGCTGATCCCGATGCCACGATCGGTGTTGACCACCCCGGAGTCGCCGGACCTTCAGTATCTCCTGGGGTGCATGCGCGACCGTGGGACCGGCAGTGTGGTGCTGGAAGCCACGTCGATGGGCCTGCTGACGCACCGGGTGGACCGGACGTTCATCGACGTCGGGGTGTTCACCAACCTGACGCAGGACCACCTCGACGACCACGGAACGATGGCGAACTACCGGGACGCCAAACTCCGCCTCTTCCAGGGGCTGTGCCGTCGCGCGGTGGTCAATGCCGACGACCCGGTGGGCGCCGGGATCGTGGCGATGATGCCTGGTGCGGTGACCACGTACGCCCTCGATGCTCCGGCGGACTACCGGGCGACCGACCTGGCCGTCAGTGCTTCCGGCACGCGGTTCACCCTCCACCACGGTGGGCGCACGTATCCGGCGTCGATCCCGGTTCCGGGCCGGTTCTCGGTGGCCAACGCGCTCGCCACCCTGGCTGCCTGCCACGTCCTGGGACACGAGCTGGGCGCCCTCGTCGCCGCACTCGACCGGATGCCGCCCGTGCCGGGCCGGTTCGAGCGCTTCGAAACCCCGGGCGGGACCTCCGTGATCGTGGACTACGCCCACTCCCCGGATTCCCTGGAGAAAGTCCTGACCACCATCCGCGGCTACGCGCGAGGCCGGGTGATCACCGTCTTCGGCTGCGGCGGGGACCGGGACACGACGAAGCGGGCCGACATGGGGCGGATCTCCGGGACCCACTCCGACCTGTGCGTCCTCACCTCGGACAACCCGCGCAACGAGGACCCGCAAGCGATCCTGGACCAGATCGTCCCCGGCCTCGCCGCGACCGGCACCCCGTTCGAGCGGATCGCCGACCGCCACGAGGCCATTTCGTTCGCCCTGTCCGCTGCGGGCCCGGAGGACACCGTGCTGATCGCCGGCAAGGGCAGCGAGCCGCACCAGATCGTCGGCGAGGAGCTGCTGCCGTTCAGCGACATGGCCACCGTGCGTGAACTCGCCTTGGAACAGACGGCCGCCCGGCCCCGCGTCCCTCGGTCTGCCGCGTGATCCGTTCGTAGCGGCGGGCCCTCTCCTCCGGAGAGGGGAGACGCAGACCTAGGCGTTCGGGAGGAAGCGGAGGGCCCATTCGGCGCGGTTGGCCACCGTCAGGTCGTCGTCCTCGGTCAAGGGCTGCAGCAGAGCGCGAGAGCGGGTCGGGTCCGACTGGACCAGTTCGACGATCTCGGTCGCCAGGGCGTCCTGGTCGTCACCGAGGTCGACGGACGAGGCCCTCAGGAGCGCCGGGAGGGCGTCGGGGCCGCCGATCGCGGCGAGGACGCCGCCGAGCAGCTCGCGGGCGTAGGCGTTCCGCTCGACGAGGGCGCGGTCCAGTTCGGACTGCAGTCGCGGCAGGAGCGCGGCGTCGCCCGAGGCGGCGATCTCGTCCGCCAGGTCGATCGTCTCGTCGACGTCGGCGTCGAGGTCGTCCAGCATCTCGGTGAGCCGGGTCAGCAGGTCGGTCATGGTGCCTCCAGGAATGCGCCGTCCGTCAGGACGGGGACGGTCTCCGAGGTGTCGACCTCGGCGGCCACCGCCACATCCTGCGGATAGCCGTACTCGTACAGTTCACGCCCCGAATCGCAGCGGTGCAGCTCCGCCACCGGGTCCTCCGTCGCCTCCCACAGCGTGGCCGCCGCCCGCGCCTCGGGCGTCAGGTCGTACGGGCCCAGGGCGCGCAGCGCCGACAGCACGGCGCCGGCGCCCAGCAGGTCCTCCAGGGCGGGGCGCAGAGAGCCGTCCGGCCACCGTTCGCCCGAGGCGATGACGGAGAGGGGCAGGGACTCGGAGCCGTATCCCCGGTCCGCGAGCCAACGGGCGACGGCCGTGCGGTTGCGCAGCGAGGCCGCGACGACCGGCAGCCCGCCCGGCTGCGCCGCGATCGTGGAGCCGTTCGGGGAGGGCAGGACCAGGCGCTCGGTCGGCGGAGCGGTCCGCAGGGCCGCCGGGGAGAGCGACCACGGCGCTTCGGGCGACACCTCGCTGCGGCCGACGGCCAGCGCGGCGTCCAGCTCGGCCGCGTACCCCACGGCCGTCTCGTCCCTCCAGCGGTACGGGTACACCGCCGCGCCGGACTCCACGGCGACGCCGACCGCCGTCGTGAAGGAGAGGACGTCGACGACGACCAGGCACGCGGCCTCCCGGGCGAGGACGGCCGCCTCCGTCGGGCCCCAGCCGAACGTGACACCCATCAGAGCTCGGTCACCTTGCCGTCCGCGACCTCGATGCGACGCGTCGTGCGCACCGCGTCGAGCATCCGCCGGTCGTGGGTGACCAGGAGCAGCGTGCCGGTGTACGAGTCCAGGGCGGACTCCAGCTGCTCGATGGCCGGCAGGTCCAGGTGGTTGGTCGGCTCGTCGAGCACCAGCAGGTTCACCCCACGGCCCTGGAGCAGGGCCAGCGCGGCGCGGGTGCGCTCGCCCGGGGAGAGCGTGGTGGCCGGGCGCAGGACGTGCTCCGCCTTGAGACCGAACTTCGCGAGCAGCGTCCGCACCTCGGCGGGCTCGGTCTCGGGAACCGCCGCGCAGAACGCGTCGAGCAGCGACTCGGAGCCGTGGAAGAGCTTCCGCGCCTGGTCGACCTCACCGACGACGACGCCCGAGCCGAGCACCGCGTCCCCCGCGTCGAGCGGAAGCCGCCCGAGGAGCGCGGCGAGCAGCGTCGACTTGCCGGCGCCGTTCGCGCCGGTGATGGCGACGCGGTCGGCCCAGTCGATCTGGAGGGTGGCCGGCCCGAAGCGGAAGTCGCCGCGCCGGACCTCGGCCTCGCGCAGGGTCGCCACGACCGAGCCGGAGCGCGGGGCGGCGGCGATCTCCATCCGCAGCTCCCACTCCTTGCGGGGCTCCTCGACGACATCGAGCCGTTCGATCATCCGCTGCGTCTGCCGGGCCTTCGCGGCCTGCTTCTCGCTGGCCTCGCTGCGGGCGTTGCGGCCGAGCTTGTCGCCGTCGGTGGCCTTGCGGCGGGCGTTCTTGACGCCCTTGTCCATCCAGGACCGCTGCATGTGGCCGCGCGCTTCGAGGGCGGCCTTCCGGCCCGCGTACTCCTCGAAGTCCTCGCGGGCGTGCCGCCGGGCGGTGTCCCGCTCCTCCAGATACGCCTCGTAGCCACCGCCGTAGAGCGTTATCTGCTGCTGGGCGAGGTCGAGTTCGAGGACCTTGGTCACCGTGCGGGTGAGGAACTCGCGGTCGTGGCTGATGACGACCGTGCCGGCGCGCAGCCCCTGCACGAAGGCTTCGAGCCGCTCCAGACCGTCGAGGTCGAGGTCGTTGGTCGGCTCGTCGAGCAGGAAGACGTCGTAGCGGGAGAGGAGGAGGGAGGCGAGACCCGCGCGGGCGGCCTGGCCGCCGGAGAGGGAGGTCATCGGCTGGTCGAGGCCGACCGTCAGCCCGAGCGAGTCGGCGACTTCCTCGGCACGCTCGTCCAGATCGGCGCCGCCGAGGTCGAGCCAGCGCTCCAGGCTGACGGCGTACGCGTCGTCTGCGCCGGGTGTCCCGTCGACCAGGCCCTGGGTGGCCTCGTCCATGGCGACCTGCGCCGCGGCCACGCCCGTGCGGCGGGCCAGGAACTCCCGTACCGTCTCGCCCTCGCGCCGCTCCGGCTCCTGCGGGAGGTGGCCGACGGTGGCGGTGGGCGGGGAGAGCTTCAGCTCACCGTCCTCGGGGGTGTCGAGCCCAGCGAGGAGCCGCAGCAGGGTCGACTTGCCGGCGCCGTTGACGCCGACCAGGCCGATGACGTCGCCGGGGGCGACGACGAGGTCGAGGCCGGCGAAGAGGGAGCGTTCGCCGTGGCCGGCGGCGAGGTCCTTGGCGACGAGGGTTGCAGTCATCAGGAGATGAATCCTAGGTCAGGCCCGCCGATGGGTTCGTATGCGACCGGTGCCCTGCCGGTCAGCGGACGACCGGGACCACCAGCTCGCTGCCGGTGGTGCGTGCCACCACGAAGGACTGTCCCTTGACCGCCTTGGCGTCGAGCGGGATCCGGTGGGTGCCGGGCTCGAGCACGTCGTCGAGGAGCAGCTTCTCGTGGGTGCGGTAGAGGCGGTCGAGGCGGTAGGCGACCAGCTGGACGCCGACCGCCGAGCTGACCTCGACGGTGGCCTCGGCCGCCGTGGCGGCCAGCGCGGTGACGCGTCGCCGCTCCGGCGGGGTGGGGTCGAGGGCGGTGACGATCTGGGCGACGAGGACGGGAACGACCGGGGCGAGCCCGTCGACGTACGCCACGTCGGCTCCGGCGCGGCCGAAGGAGTCGCGGACCCGGGCCCGTACCTCGTCGGTGACGGCGCGGCCGAAGGCGACGGCGCCGTAGCCGCGCAGCTCGTCGTCGGTGACCCCGTCGGTGTCCTGGACGATGTCGGCGCCGATGCCGATGGTGCGCAGGGCGGCGGCGAGCTTGCCGAGGACGGCCGCGCGGGCGCCGATGAGCAGCACGCGGCGGTGGGTGGGCGTCGCCGTGGCGTCATCGTCGTCCCGCAGCAGTCGCTCCAGCTCGGAGCGGTACCGGTCGCCGCGGAAGCGGTACGGGCCGATCCCCCGGTAGCCGTTGAAGTCGAGGTCGGCGGTGTCGTCGGTCTGCCAGGCGAAGTCGCGCCACACGATGTCCTCGCCGTCGCGCTCGATGACGGCGGTGACCGCACCGCAGCCGAGGTCGTCGCACTCGGGGCAGCCGTAGATCACATGCCGACCCCCCTCCAGCGGCGCCTCGGCCTCGAGGAGGAGCCCTCGGACGCTCTCGGTCAGGATCGCGGGCGGGATGTCGGCGGCGAGGGGCGAGACGGCGTCGAGGTCGGCGAGGCGGAAGAGCAGCGGCCGCCCGTCGACGACGAAGTCCAGGAAGTCCCGGTGCGTGCGGTGGCTGCCGCTCGGGGAGACGGCTCCGGTGCGTATCGCGGGGGCGAGGGCGAAGGTCGCGTACTCGGCAGACATGTTCGGAAGTATTCCCCGGCGCCGGGCAATCCGTGCATGGTCCGTGCGGGCGCGACCTGTCGGTGTGTGGTCCGTCCGCTCGTGGCCCGGGTACGTTCCGCTCATGAGCGAACAGGTGATCGTGGTCGGAGGCGGGGTCATCGGTCTGACGACGGCCCTGACTCTGGCGGAGCGCGGGCTTCGCGTGCGGGTGTGGTCGCGGGACGCGGTGACGGAGACGACCTCGGCGGTGGCGGGGGCGTTGTGGTGGCCGTACCGGATCGAGCCGGAGGCGGAGGCCGGTGCCTGGGCGCTCGACTCGCTGCGGGTGTACGAGAAGCTGGCGGACGATCCGGTCCGCACGGGGGTCCGGCTGGTGCCCGGGGTCCACGCGGACACGGTCCTCGGGGAGCTGGGCGAATGGGCGCGGGAGGTCTCCGGGTTGCGACAGCTGACGGCCCGGGAGGTGCCGGGGCCGTACGCGGTGGGGCTGGCGGCACGGCTGCCGCTGATCGACATGCCGGTCCATCTGGAGTGGCTCCGTGCCCGGTTCGAGGCGGCGGGCGGTGCGGTGGAGCGACGGGCGGTGACCGGCTTCGCGGAGGCGGGCGAGCGGGCGCGCGTGGTGGTCGACTGCGCGGGTCTCGGGGCTCGGGAGCTCATATCGGACGCCCGACTGCGGCCGGTGCGGGGGCAGTTGGTGCTGGTGGAGAATCCGGGGATCGAGGAGTGGTTCACGGCGGCCGACTCGGCCTCGAGCGAGACGGCGTACTTCTTCCCGCAGCCCGGGCGGCTCATCCTGGGCGGGACCGCGCAGGAGGGTGACGAGCGGCTCACGCCGGATCCGGCGACGGCGGCGGCGATCGTGGCGCGGTGCGCCCGGGTACGGCCCGAGATCGCGGACGCCCGGGTGCTCGGGCACCGGGTGGGGCTGCGGCCCGCCCGGTCGGGCGGGGTACGGATCGCGGTGGAGCCGCTGCCGGGCGGCGGGCGTCTCGTCCACAACTACGGGCACGGGGGCGCGGGGGTGACGGTCGCGTGGGGCTGCGCCCGGAGGGCGGCGGATCTGGCCGCCGGGTGACGGCCGGTGAGCCGCCGAAGAGAGCCGAGGCTCCGGCTCGATCGGGAGATCGAGCCGGAACCGGGCCTGAGGAGGGTTACTTCCAGGGCTTGGGGGCGCTGTCCTCCGCGTCGATGCACGCCTGGGCCTTGCGCTCCAGGGCGTCGGCCTGGCCACGGGCCTTACGGGCCTCCGCCGTGGCGCCGAGGCGCTGGAGCTGCGCGGCCTTCGAGCGAAGGTCGGCCGCCTGCTGCCGCATCTTGGGGACGTTGCAGACGATCTTCTTGCCGGCCGCGTGCGCGGGCTCGGCCGTCACCGTCTGACCGAGCAGCAGGCCCCCGGCCAGCAGCGTCGTCGTGGTGAGTGCGGTCAGGGTGCGGCGCAGCGGCGTCGCGTGGTTCATGTGGTTCTCCAACTTCCGGGCCGTGGGGACCCGTTCAGGTACGGTCAATACCGGTCGGTAACCCTAGCCCACATGGATCAAGAGCCTTCACCCGGTGTTCCCGTACCCGGCCCGATGCGCAGTTCGAAGTCGCCGTCGTACTTCTCGTGGCCCGCGATCACGGCGAGTTCGACGACCTCCTCGCCCACCTCGCCCCGGACGATGAGCGGGTCGTGCCGCAGGTCCCGCATGAGCGCCACGCACATGCCGATCATCACGATGACGAACGGCGCCGCCACCAGGATCGTCAGGTTCTGCAGCCCCGCGAGCGCGTCGCCCTGGCCGTCACCGATGAGGAGCATGATGGCGGCGACGGCGCCGGTCACCACGCCCCAGAAGACGACCACGGGACGGGTCGGTTCGAACGAGCCGCGCTGCGACAGCGTGCCCATGACGATCGAGGCGGCGTCGGCACCCGAGACGAAGAAGATGCCGACGAGGATCATCACGAGCAGGCTCATCACCCCGGTGATGGGGAACTCCTGCAGAAGACCGAAGAGTTGCCCCTCCGGGGTGGTCTCCTCCGCCAGCTCGCCGCGCTCGCTCAGCTTCATCGCGGTGCCACCGAAGACGGCGAACCAGACGAGGCTCACGGTGCTCGGCACGAGGATGACTCCGCCGACGAACTGACGGATCGTCCGGCCCTTGCTGATGCGGGCGATGAACATGCCGACGAAGGGCGTCCAGGAGATCCACCAGGCCCAGTAGAAGACCGTCCAGCTCCCCAGCCAGTCGTGGACGTTCTCCCCTCCGGTCACCTCGGTACGTCCGATCAGCTGCGGCAGGTCACCGATGTAGGCGGCGATCGACGTGGGCAGCAGATCGAGCACGACGATGGTCGGGCCGGCCACGAAGACGAACAGGGCCAGCACCAGGGCGAGCACCATGTTGATGTTGGAGAGCCACTGGATGCCCTTCTCGACCCCCGAGACGGCGGACAGCACGAACGCCACGGTCAGGACCGCGATGATGCCGACGAGCAGTCCGGTCCCGGTCCTCTCCATCCATCCCAACTCCTCGACTCCGCTGCCGATCTGGAGCGCGCCGAGACCCAGCGAGGCGGCCGACCCGAAGAGGGTGGCGAAGATCGCCAGGATGTCGATGACCCGGCCGGGACCTCCGTTGGCCGCCTTCTTCCCGATCAGCGGGACGAAGACGGCGCTGATGGTCTGCCGGCGACGGCGCCGGAACGTGGAGTAGGCGATGGCGAGCCCGACGACGGCGTAGATCGCCCAGGGGTGGAGCGTCCAGTGGAAGAGAGTGGTGGCCATCGCGACCTGCATCCGCTCGGCCGAGTCGGCGGGGCTCGTGCCGGGCGGCGGGGTTCCGTAGTGGGCGAGCGGCTCGCTCACCCCGTAGAACATCAGGCCGATGCCCATGCCGGCGCTGAACATCATCGCGATCCACGACACGGTCCGGAACTCCGGGGCCTCGGTCTCGTGGCCGAGGGTGATCCGCCCGTACCGGCTGATGGCGAGCCACAGCGCGAAGACGACGAAGCCGGAGGCGGCGAGCATGAACGCCCAGCCCCAGTTGCGGATCAGACCGTCGAGCAGCTTGCTGGAGACGCTCTCCAGGCTGTCCGTGGCCGTGGCGCCCCAGACCACGAACGCGACGGTGAGGACGGCGGTGACGCCGAACACGATCCGATCGGTCCGGGCCTTGGGGTGGTGCCCCGGGGCACGCGGGAGGGCCGCCGTCACCGGCAGCCCCTCCCGGCCTCCACCCCGGCCTCCGCCGCCCCCGGGTTCGCCCGCTCTCTGATCTTCCTGCGACACAGATGGCACCTTTCACGGCATTACGGGACGGACGGAACTCGCTCCGTAAGGCAGTACCACAGGTGACGCGTCACTTCCGGGATCAACTCAGCCCGTCAACAGACCTCCACCGGCTGTCCGGTGGTGAGCCGGTAGGTCGCACGGCCGTCGAGCAGCAGCGGGACGAGCGCGCGCTGCGACTGCCGCAGGGGTACGAGGACCCCGTCGCCGTCGCGCCTGACGGTGATCCCGTGCAGGGCGAGCTCGTCGCCGAACTCGGCTTGCTGCGCACGGTCCAGGCGGTATCCGCAAGGCGGGTCCTGGATCGTCTCGGCGGGCTCCGCCGGATCGTTGTCGGCGCCCCCGAGCAGTACCGGACCCCGGTCGGCGAAGCCATTGAGCCGGGCCGCCGCGGTGGCCGCGCCGAGCCGCCCGCGCCGCTCGTCCACATAGGCGAAGGCACCCTTCAGCGCGGCGAGTTGGGTGTTCACGCGGCGTCGCTGGTTGCGTGCGGTGTCGTCCTTCTCGGCGTCGGTCAGGGCCTCGACGCGGGTCTCCACGAGCAGGCCCACGGAGTGCTTGATGCCTGCCGTGTTGCGCAGGATCCGCTCCTGGCCGTCGCCCGCGACCTGCTTGATGGGCTTTCCGGTGAGGGGATCGGTCCAGATCCCGTAGATGCCGCTGCCGAAGCCGGCGGCCCCGGCCGACGGCCGGACGTAGGACTCCGACAGGGTGTGGGCCTCGTCGTGCACGTGCGCGTCGGCGTTCGGATTGCGCGGCCAGAGCGCGAGCAGGTCCTTGTCGTAGTAGGGCGAGGTCCCGCCGTACTCGTGCAGGTCGTAGATCACCTCCGGGCGCCGGTCGCGGATGAGCGCGGCCATCGCCCGGCCCTCGGCGGTCTGCAGGGCGATGTGGTCGCGGTTGACGTCGACCCCGTCGGCGTTGCCCCGGGTGTCGGCCTCGCGCCCGTCCGGATTGGCGGAGGGAACGACGAGAACGGTGGTGCGGGAGAGGAAGCGGCGGGTCTCCGGGTCCCGGGCGTACGCCAGGTCGCGCACGGTGGTGAGACAGGCCTCCCGGCCCGACGGCTCGTCACCGTGCTGGCTGCAGACCAGCAGCACGGTCGTGGAGGCGTGGGGCGCGCCCACCGTGGCGAGCCGGAGCGGGCGGCCCTGCTTGGTCGTGCCGATGGTGCGCACGGAGACCCGGTCGCTGCCCCGGTCGACGGCGGCGAGGAAGGCCGTCTCCTCCTGCTCGCCGGTCCACCGGGCACCCCCGCTCCCCTCGAAGCCCGTCCTCGGGGGCGGTGCGGCGGACGCGGTGCCGGCGGCCTCCGCGGGGACGGCGACGAGCGGGAGGCCGAGGGCGGCGACGCCCGTCAGGAGGGCGAGCGTGCGCCGGGAGCGGCGGTGCGGGGTGTGCGTCATCGGACCTCTCCGGGAACGGGGTGGTTCGAGCGCGGGTGTCCGACACCGTTCAGCGCGCGCCCGCTGGGCGCCAGGCGTGCGCCGTCCGTGCCGGCCGTCGCCCGGGTGAAGGCGTCCGCGCCGCCGACCAGGGGCAGTTTGGCAGATGTACGGGCGAGATCGAGGGTGATCGTCGGCGTGGTGGACGGAGGGTCGAGAAGGTCCTTGTCGGTGCCGCCGACGATCAGGGCGAGCCGGTGCCCGGCCGGGACGACATGGTCGGTGGCCGCCAGCTTCAGCGTCATCGTGTACGCCGTGCCGGGGGTCAGCGGCCTGCCTCTGCCGGGGTCCGCCCAGGTGCCCAGGTCCGCCCAGCCACGGCTGACGACGGTGAACTCCACGTCCGCCGTGCGCGCCTCGGTGTCCTTGAAGCAGGCGCTGTCGCCGCTCGTGCTCGCGCCCCAGCAGGACCGCTGGGTGAGCGTCGTGATGCCCTCGCCCGCCGCCGCGTAGTCCCGGATGGTGTCCGGGCCGAGGTCGACGAGCACGGCCGTCAGATGGGCGGTCGCGGTGGACGGTGTGGCCGTGACGGTCACGGTGGAGGAACCGGAGAGCCGCAGGTCGCGTGCGAGCGGCCGGGTGACGAAGCCGGCCTTGGCGGCGGTCGACTCGTCGATCCGCGCGGCCCAGTCGATCTCACCCAGGCCCGGATCGTCGGTGAAGGTCTCCGTGGCGCCGGGTGCGGCCGGGGTACGGCCGAGGGTTCCGACGCCGGGTGCGGCGCCCGTGCCGGGGCGCAGGGTGGTGCGCTCGGTGGCGCGCGGCGGCCAGACCCGGTCGGTGGTCCAGCGGTCCGGAGCGCGTTCGATGTCGGCCATCGGCTCCCGGTCGATGCCGTTCTCGTAACCGAGGAGGTAGTGGTCGAACCAGCGGTGCAGGGTACGGACCCAGTCGGCGCGCCGGAAGTCGAAGGGGTCGACATGACCGGTCTGCGAGAGCCAGATCTTCCGCTCGACACCGCGGGCGGCGAGGGCGTCCCACCACTGGCCGAACTGGTTGGCGCGGACGTTGAGGTCCTGCTGCCCGTGCACGACGAAGACGCTGGCCTTCACCTTGCCGGCGTCCGGGACGTGGTTCCGCTCGCTCCAGGCGCGCGTCCAGTCGCCGCTGTACGGGGTGGCGGTGGTGATGCGCTCCTGGACCGCGCCGCAGCGGCCGTTCGCCTCGGGGCTGTTGACGTACTCGGAGAGCCAGCTCGGGTTGGCGTTGTAGAGCGGGGCGCCCTGGGAGTGGAAGTAGTCGTACCAGGAGGAGATCGCGCCGATCGGCACGATGGTCTCCAGCCCCTCGACGCCGGTCGCGGCGACGCCGTTGGCGATGGTCCCGTCCCAGCTCTTGCCGATCATGCCGACCTTGCCGGTGGACCACGTGGTGGCCCGGGCGCGGTCGGAGCCGGTACGGGTGGTGTATCCGCGGGCCCGGCCGTTCAGCCAGTCGACGACGGCCTTGGCGGACTGGACGTCGGAGCGCCCGCCGACGTCGTCGCAGCCGTCGGAGCGGTTGGTGCCGGCGAGATCGACGGCGACGAAGGCGTACCCGCGGGGAACGAAGTAGTTGTCGTAGAAGAGCGGGAACTGGACCGGGTTCCCGGCCGCGTCGTACGTCTTCTTCTGGCCTTCGTTGCCGCGTCCGCAGCAGGCGTAGTACGGGCTGGCGTCCATGATGACCGGGATCTTCCGGCCCGTGGCGGCGGGCTCGCGGGGCCGAACGATGTCCACCGCGACCCGGTCGCCGCGGCCGTCGCCGTCGCCGTCGAGTCCGGTGTCCACCCAGACGGACTCGCGGATCGCGTCGGCGTAGGAGTGGACGGGCTTCGACTCCCGCACGGGGGCCTGCGCCTGAGCCCCGGTCGGGGACACCAGCGCGGTCATCAGGGCGGCCGCGGCGGCCGCCACCAGGGTTCTGCACGACAGACGGGCTCTGCGGGTTCTCCGCACAGGTATCGGCATGGGGCGGAACGTACCCCGGTCAACTCCCGAGCAAAAGAGTGCAGTCGAGAGCAGGAACGCGTCAGCCGGGGCCGGAGCGTTCGTTTCGGCCGAATGGCGATCGTGTGGCGGATGGGGCCATGGACATGACGGGGCGTCGTGGCCCTGAATAGTGTCGATAAGGACCGAAGACCATTCGTGCTTCTTACAGACTTGGAGCTCTCGTGCACCGCAGACTTGTCGTTCCGAGCGCGCTCGCGGCCTCTCTCCTGCTGGCGATCCCGGCATCGGCCGCCGACTACGTTCCGGGCGCATCGGGCATCGGCGATCCCTACTACCCGGCCAGTGGCAACGGCGGTTACGACGTCTCCCACTACGACCTGAGGCTGACGTACCAGCCCTCGACCGACCTCCTGGAGGGCACGGCGACGATCCTCGCCACCACGAAGCAGAACCTCTCCCGCTTCAACCTGGACCTGGGGCTGAAGGTCAGCGAGGTGCGGGTGAACGGCAAGAAGGCGAAGTTCGCCACGACCGGCGAACAGGAGCTGGAGATCACCCCGGCGGCCCCGCTGGAGAAGAACCGTACGATCTCGGTCGTCGTGCGGTACGCGGGCAAGCCCTCCGAGGTGAAGATCGGCGGCTGGACCGCCTGGCACCGTACGCCCGACGGCGGTGTCGCCGCCCAGGAGCCGGACTCCGCCGCCTGGTGGTTCCCGTCCAACGACCACCCCCTGGACAAGGCGACCTTCGACGTCTCGGTGTCGGTGCCGGACGGCACGCAGGCGATCAGCAACGGCGTACTGCAGTCGCAGTCCTCCCGGCTCGGCTGGACCCGCTACAACTGGCGCTCCAACAAGCCGCAGGCCACGTATCTGGCCACGCTCGCCGTCGGCAAGTTCGACATCACCACGGACAGGACGGCGAACGGGCTCCCGGTCCTCAACGCCTACAGCCGTGACCTCGGCGACAACGCGGGCGCCGCGCGGGCCTCCATCGAGCGGACGACCGAGGTCGCGGAGTGGCTGGAGGAGGTCTTCGGGCCGTACCCCTTCAACGCGCTCGGCGGCTACGTCCCCAACGTGACCAGCGGCTACGCCCTGGAGACGCAGACCCGGCCGTTCTACAGCCCCCGGCAGTTCGCCAACGGGGCGAACGTGTCCGTGGTCGTCCACGAACTGGCGCACCAGTGGTACGGCGACAGCGTCTCGGTCGACAAGTGGAAGGACATCTGGGTCAACGAGGGCTTCGCCCGCTACAGCCAGTGGCTGTGGTCGGAGAAGGAGGGCGAGGGCACGGCCCAGGAGCTGGCGGACTACGTCTACGCGACCCGCACCGCCGAGGACCCGTTCTGGACGGTGAAGCCGGGCGACCCGGGTCCGGACAACCAGTTCCACATCGCCGTGTACGACCGGGGCGCGCTGGCGCTCCAGGCGCTGCGCAACGAGATCGGCGACGAGGACTTCTTCGCCATTCTGAAGGGCTGGCCGACGGAGTTCGCCTACGGCAACGCCAAGGTCGGGGACTTCGTGTCGTACGCGGAGCGGGTCTCGGGCAAGCCGCTGGCCTCGCTCTTCGACACCTGGCTGTACCAGCCGGTGAAGCCGGCGGCTTCGACGGCGGCCGGGGTCGGGGTCGGCGTCACGGGCGGGGTCTCGGCGCGGTCGGCCGCTGCCGGGACCACGGCTGCGGCGCCGGTGGCGAAGCCGGCGAAGCCCGCGCAGCCGAAGTCCTGGAAGAAGATCGCGGAGACGAACACGATCCACGAGCACGACGAGCACTGAGCTCGGTGGCGCGCCCCGCTCCGGCCCCCTGGGGCGGGGCGCGTCCGTACGCCATGGGTAGGCTCGGGCCCTCACAGGCAAGCGAAGGGTGGGAGCACAGCATGGCCGAGTCGGAGCGGTACGGCGATCCGGCGATGCGGGAGGCGGTGGCGGGACGGATCGCCGCGGAGTGGGGGCTCGAACTGCCCGCCTCCTTCTTCCGGTTCCTCGACTTCCTGGCCGCCCTCGGGACGGCCGGGGAGCGGGCGCTACGGGAGCTGGAGCTGGTTCCGTACGGCGTCATGGACCTGTTCGCGGACCCTTCGGCGCTCCCCCGCGAGGGTCTCGACATCCGGGTGCACGGGCGGTACTACCGGGATCCGCCGGAGTTCCTCACGTTTCTGCACGGCGGGTCGGACGGGCTCCACTACGGGCTCTGGTCCGACGACGGGCGCACATGCGACGGCGTCGCCTCGTACTGGACCAACGACGGCGGCGGGATCGAGCGCTGCGGCCGGACGCCGCTGGAGGCGGTGCGGGCGCTGATCGAGCGGGTTCAGCGGGACCTGACGGACTACGCGGCCGACGGGGAGGACGTAGGCGAGCGGCTCGCTGATCTCGGGCGGCTGCGGGTGGCCCTGACGGGCTTCGAGACCGGGGAGCGTACAGAGACGGGCCTCGCGTACTCCCACGCGTACGACTCCCGCCGGCCGCCCGTCGACCCCGACCGGATCACGACCCTGGACAGTGCGGGAGCGCTGGTGTCCGGGGCGACGACGCTGGACCGTCCGCCGCACAACGGAGCGGACGAGTACCGCTTCGGCACCTTCATGGAGAAGCTGTTCGAGGACCCGGAGTCGCTCCGGACGGCCCGCGACGAGGCCCTGCGACGGGCCACCGCCGGCGATCCGACGGAGGCGCTGGTGCTCGGGCGGGACCTGCACTGGGCATCGTACGGAGACCCGGAACGCGAGGAGTACGCACGCGAACTGCTGGCCGTGGCGTACCGCGATCTCGACCGCCCGTCCCTCGCGACGATCGCGGCGATCCACCACCGCCACCGCGCGCTCGCCGACGTGGACGTGCTGCGGCGGACGGACTGAGGGCCGGGGCTCGCGCCTCGCGGCGAAGCCCGGCGCGCGGGCGCTGAAGGCCGGGGGTCCGACGCGCCTTTCGGTGAAGCTCGACGCGCGGGCGCGCTGAAGGCCGCGGCCCGACCCGCCTCGCGGCGAAGCCCGACGTTCTGAGCAGCCGCCGCCGATCCCGAGAGCGCTTTCCCCGGACAGACCCGTCGGCCCGTCACCGGATACCCTCGACGCTGTCAGCACCGTCACCCACCGTGCCCGTGAGGAGCCAGCCTTGAGCGAGTCGACGTCCGGGACGCGCCCGACCCTGGAAGCCGTCGCCGAGCGCGCCGGCGTGTCCCGGGCCACGGTGTCCCGTGTCGTCAACGGCGGCGCCGGGGTCCGCGAGGCCCTGGCCGAGAAGGTACGCAAGGCCGTCGAGGAGCTCGGCTACATCCCGAACCACGCGGCGCGGACGCTGGTGACCCGGCGCAACGGCGCCGTCGCCGTGATCATCGCCGAGCCCGAGTTCCGGATCTTCTCCGACCCGTTCTTCGAGCAGCAGGTGCGTGGCATCAGTCGCGAACTCACGCTGCATGACGCCCAGTTGGTACTGCTCTGGGTGGAGGGGCCGGGCGATCACGAGCGGATCGCGCGCTATCTCGGGGGCGGCCATGTCGACGGCGCGCTGGCGTTCTCGCTCCACAACGACGACGAACTCCCCGAGATCGTCCGGCGCGTCCAGGTACCCACGGTCTACGGTGGGCGCCCCGGCTGGACCGGTCCCGAGGGCGAGCCGCCGGTCCCGTACGTCGACTGCGACAACCGGGGCGGGGCCCGCGTCGCCGTACGGCACCTCCGCTCGCTGGGCCGTCGGAACATCGCGCACATCACCGGCCCGCGCGACCAGACCTCCGCACTCGACCGCCTCGACGGATACCGGGACGAACTGCCGGACGCCGGGGCCGACCTGGTGGCCGAGGGCGCCTTCACGGAGGAGAGCGGAGCCCGGGCGATGAGTGAGCTCCTGGGCCGCCGCCCCGATCTCGACGCCGTGTTCGCCGCCAACGACCTGATGGCCTCGGGTGCGCTGCGGGTGCTGCGCGAGCACGGCCGCCGGGTCCCCGAGGACGTGGCGCTCGTCGGCTTCGACGACATGCGCCAGGTGGTCGAGGCGACCGATCCCCCGCTCACGACGGTCCGTCAGGACATCGAGGGCATGGGCCGGTTGATGGTACGGCTCCTGATGCGCACCCTCGACGGCGCGGGCGTCCCCGAGCCCGTGATCACGCCGATCGAGCTGGTCCGGCGCGCCTCCGCGTGACGACCGCGCCCCGGAACTCCGTGTAAGGGCCTTGAACTCCGGGGCGAACAGCCCGGGTACATCGAGCTGTTACGCGTTCGACTCTTGACGGGAACCTCGCCGGAGAGGCACGCTCCTGACGCATTCCTGAGAGCGCTCTCAAGACGGAGGCTTCCCATGCCCACTGCCCGATCCGCCCGAACGACCGCCGTACGACTCGGCGCCGTCGTCCTCACCGGCGCCCTGCTCGCCGCCTGCGGATCCGGGGGATCCGACGGCGCCTCCGACAGCGCGGGGGGCAAGGTCACGATCACCGTCGACCTCTACGGCTCCTTCGGCTACAAGGAGGCCGGTCTGTACGCCGCGTACGAGAAGCTCCACCCGAACATCACCATCAAGCAGACCGACACCGAGGACGAGCAGGACTACTGGAAGTCGCTCCAGACCCGGTTGGCCGGCGGGGGCGGACTCGCCGACGTCCAGGGCCTGGAGGTCGGCCGGATCGCCTCGGTCACCCAGCAGCAGTCGGACAAGTTCGAGGACCTCACGAAGTACGGCGCGGACGCGCTGAAGGGCGAGTTCGCCGAGGCCAAGTGGTCCGCGGCGACCACGAAGGACGGGAAGGTCCTCGGCCTCGGCACGGACGTCGGACCGGAGGCCGTCTGCTACCGCACCGACCTCTTCAAGCAGGCAGGACTCCCCGTGGACCGGGCGGAGTTGGCGCAGAAGTGGGCCACCTGGGACGGATATCTGGAGCTCGGCCGGCAGTACAAGGCCAAGGCTCCGGCCAAGAGCGCGTGGATGGACAGTGTCGGCAGCCTCTTCACCGTCATGATCGGCCAGGAGAAGGAGCGGTACTACGACGCCTCCGGCAAGCTGATCTACGCCGATAGCCCTGCTGTGAAGACGGCTTGGGAGACCTCGGCGAAGGCTGCACAGGACGGTCTGAGCGCCAAGCTCGACCAGTGGTCGCCGCAGTGGAACCAGGCGTTCTCCACCGGCTCGTTCGCGACGCTCCCCTGCCCCGCGTGGATGCTCGGCTACATCAAGGGCCAGGCCGGTGACGCGGGCAAGGGCAAGTGGGACATCGCCAAGCTGCCCGGCGGCGCCGGGAACTGGGGCGGCTCCTATCTCTCCGTACCGCGCGCGGCGAAGCACAAGAAGGAGGCGTACGAGCTGATCAAGTGGCTCACCGCCCCCGAGCAGCAGGCCACCCTCTTCACGAAGCAGGGCAACTTCCCCTCCTCCACCGACGCCATCGCCCAGGTGTCGTCGGCGACGGACCCGTACTTCTCCGGTGCCCCGATCGGTCAGATCTTCGGCGACGCGGCCAAGGCGGCTCCGGTCCAGGTGCTCGGCGTCCACGACAAGAACGTCGCCGACCAGATCACCAACGCGCTGAGCGAGGTGGAGCGCAAGGGCACCAGCCCGGAGAAGGCGTGGTCGAACGCGCGGAAGGGCGTCGACAACGCCATCGGCTGAGCACCGGGGCGGGGGCCGCGACGTCGGCCCCCGCCCCCGGCGGGCGGCCCGGCGCACCCCGGCCCCTCCCCGCCCCGGCCGTCCGGGCCGCGAGCCCGCGCGGGCCACCGGCCCCGCTTCCACCGCACCCCTCCCGACCATCCCGAAGGGCCGCACCGTGACCCTCACCGCCTCCGGGCCGGCGACGGCGCCCGTCCCGCCGCCGCCGGCCCGGTCCACCCGCCGGGCGCCCCGCCGCAGGTGGGCCGCCCTCGTCCCGTACGCCTATGTCGCCCCGTTCTTCACCCTGTTCGCCGCGTTCGGTCTCTTCCCGCTCCTCTACACCGCCTTCGTCTCGCTCTACCGGGTCGAATTGCAGACCCCGGGCGACATGCAGTGGCGCGGCCTCGGCAACTACGCCGCGCTGCTCACCGACGAATTCTTCTGGACCGCGCTGCGCAACACGTTCACCATCGGGGTCCTGTCGACGGTGCCGCAGCTCGCCATGGCGCTCGGCCTCGCGCATCTGCTCAACTACAAGCTGCGTGGCCGGACGTTCTTCCGTACGGCGATGCTGCTGCCGTACGCGACCTCCGTGGCCGCCGCCACGCTCGTCTTCGCCCAGCTCTTCGGCCGGGACTTCGGGCTCGTCAACTACGCCCTCTCCCTGGTCGGTTTCGGCCCCGTCGACTGGCAGAACGGCACGCTGGCCTCGCAGATCGCCGTCTCCTCGATCGTCGTCTGGCGCTGGACCGGCTACAACGCCCTGATCTACCTCGCCGGGATGCAGTCCATCCCCGCCGAGCTGTACGAGGCTGCGGAGATGGACGGTGCCTCACGGTGGCGGCAGTTCTTCCACGTCACCCTGCCCGGCCTACGCCCGACGATCGTCTTCACCACGGTCGTCTCCACCATCGGCGCGACCCAGCTCTTCGGTGAGCCGCTGCTCTTCGAGGGGTCGATCTCGGGCGGCATCTCGCACCAGTACCAGACCCTCGGGCTCTATCTGTACGAGCAGGGCTGGGGCTTCTTCCACCTGGGCCGCGCCGCCGCCATCGCCTGGCTGATGTTCCTGCTGATTCTCGTCCTGGTCGGGGTCAACGCCCTGCTCCTGCGCCGCCGTTCACGGAAGGAGGGCCGGGCATGAGCGTGCGCGTCGCGGGCCGTACGGGCCACGGAGGCCGGATCACCTACGCGGTCCTGGTCCTGGCCGTTCTCGTCTCCGCCTTCCCCTTCTACTGGACGATCGTCGCCGCCAGCCGCTCCAACGCCGATCTGGCGCAGGTGCCACCGACCCTGCTGCCCGGGCCGAACCTCTTCCGGAACTTCGAGGCGGTGATGGAGGAGGCCGACATCGGCACGGCGCTCCTCAACTCCCTCGTGGTCTCCGGCTCCATCACGGTCGGCACCGTGCTGTGCTGCACGCTGGCCGGGTTCGCCTTCGCCAAGCTGCGCTTCCGCGGCCGGGGCGCGCTGCTCGCGATCACGGTCGGCACGATGATGATCCCGCCGCAGCTCGGGGTGATCCCGCTCTTCATGCTCATCGCCGAACTGGGCTGGGTGAACCAGCTGCAGTCGGTGATCCTGCCCGGCCTCGTCTCCGCCTTCGGCGTCTTCTTCATGCGCCAGTACCTGGTCCAGTCGCTGCCGGACGAGCTGATCGAGGCGGCCCGGGTCGACGGGGCGTCCTCCGCCCGGATCTTCTGGTCGATCGTGGTGCCCGTCGCCCGGCCCGGGATGGCGGTGCTCGGGATGCTCACCTTCATGGCCGCCTGGAACGACTTCTTCTGGCCGATCGTCGCGCTGTCCTCGCAGGAGCCGACGGTGCAGGTCGCGCTGCGCCAGCTCGGCGGCGGCTACGTCCACGACCAGTCCGTGATCATGGCGGGCACGCTGCTCGGCACCCTGCCGGTACTGCTGGTGTTCGGCCTGCTCGGCCGGCAGGTCGTGGGCGGCATCATGCAGGGCGCCGTCAAGGGCTGAGCCGGCCCGGTCCGGCTCGTGACCGGAGCCGGGCCAGCGAGGAACGAGCAGCGATCCGCCGAGCCGCCGGCAGGTCGCGCCGCCCCAGGACCGACCCCTATCCTCCCTTACTCTCACAGGAGTTCTCCGTTCATGAACGCTCTCTTCCCTGACGGATTCCGCTGGGGCGCGGCCACCGCCGCGTACCAGATCGAGGGCGCGGCGGCCGAGGACGGCCGTACCCCGTCCATCTGGGACACCTTCAGCCGTACGCCGGGCAAGGTGCGCAACGGCGACACGGGTAACATCGCCGCCGACCACTACCACCGGATGCGCGAGGACGTCGCCCTGATGCGGGAGCTGGGCCTGACGGACTACCGCTTCTCGCTATCCTGGCCCCGGATCCAGCCGACCGGGCGGGGGCCGGCCGTACAGAAGGGGCTCGACTTCTATCGCGCCCTGGCCGACGAGCTGCTCGAGGCCGGTATCCGTCCGGTCGCGACCCTCTACCACTGGGATCTCCCCCAGGAGCTGGAGGACGCGGGCGGCTGGCCGGAGCGCGCGACCGCCGAGCGGTTCGCGGAGTACGCGGGTCTCGCCGCGGAGGCGCTCGGCGACCGGATCACCACCTGGACCACCATCAACGAGCCCTGGTGCGCGGCCTTCCTCGGCTACGGCTCCGGCGTGCACGCCCCGGGCCGCACCGACGACGCGGCCGCGCTGCGCGCCGCCCACCACCTCAATCTCGCGCACGGTCTGGCCGCCGATGTGCTGCGCGCGTCCGTACCGTCCACGGCGGAGCTCTCGCTGACCCTCAACCTCCACGCGATCAGGGCCCATTCGGATGCCCCGGAGGATGTGGACGCCGCCCGCCGGATCGACGCCGTCGGGAACCGGATCTTCCTCGACCCGGTCTTCCACGGTCGTCTGCCGGCCGATCTGGTCGAGGACACACGGCGGATCACGGACTGGTCCTTCGTCCGGGACGGCGACCTGGAGACGATCTCCACCCCGATCGACTCGCTCGGGATCAACTACTACTCCCCCTCCGTCGTCGCCGCCGGCACCTCGGAGTCACCGTCGCCCTGGCCGGGCGCCGCGGACCGGGTACGGTTCCTGCCCGCGCCCGGGCCGCGGACCGCGATGGACTGGCCCGTGGACCCGGACGGTCTGCACGAGCTGCTGGTCCGGCTTCGTGACGAGCTGCCCGGCGTCCCGCTGCTGATCACCGAGAACGGCGCCGCGTACGACGACTACGCCGACCCGGAGGGCGAGGTCCACGACCCGGAGCGGGTGGCGTATGTCGACACCCATCTCGCGGCCGTGCACCGGGCGATCGCCGACGGCGCCGATGTGCGTGGCTACTTCCTGTGGTCGCTCCTCGACAACTTCGAGTGGGCGTACGGCTACGGCAAGCGCTTCGGCATCGTGCACGTGGACTTCGCGAGCCAGCGCCGTACACCGAAGGACAGCGCGCGCTGGTACGCGGAGGTGATCAGGCGCGGCGGCCTGGCCCGCTGAGCCGTGCCTCGCGGCGCGCCTCGCGTGCGAGCGGCAGATAGCGCAGCCGCTCGGGGAGTACGGGCACCACGGCCCGTACGACCCGGGCGAAGCGGCGCAGCCGGCGCTCCTGATCGTCGGTCCACTCCAGACCGACGGCCTCGCGGGCGTCCGGCGGCATCAGGCCGACGGTGACGAAGGCGCGGAAGCGGGCGAGCGGGGGCAGGATCATCGGCCACAGCGCCCTGAGCAGCAGCCTCAGCGGCAGCGGGCCGCGGTCGGGCGGTGGCACCGGCTGGTCGGTGGCGACGAGCTCGCGCAGGACGACGGTGGCCTCGAGCTCGCCGAGCATCTTGCGGTAGTACGGCCAGAACTCCTCGATCGTCCTGGGCATGTCCCGGTCGTGGATGCCGAGGATGCGGCCGACCTGGAGCCACTCGGCGTAGAGCCTCCGCTCCTGGGCCTCGGTGAGCGGGCGGTGGAGGAGCCGCAGGCCGTGCTGGTAGACGGGGAAGCCGGTGGCGTGCACCCAGGCGTAGTTCGCCGGGGTGAGCGCGTGGTAGCGGCGGCCGTGCGCGTCGGTGCCCTGGATGGTCCGGTGGAGCTTGCGGAGCCGGCGCCCTTCCTCGGCCGCGCCCTCGCCCCCGTACACCCAGAGCAGCGCGGAGCGCAGGGAGCGCTCGCCGCGGCCCCAGGGGTCGGTACGGAAGACGGAGTACTGGTCGACGCCTGCGCCGACGGCCGGGTGGGCGACCTGGAGGGCGAGCGCGGAGGGCAGCATCAGGAGGCCCCGGACGTCCCCCGCGACGCTCCACAGGACGCCGCCGACGGGCGGCGGCGCGGGATCGGTCTCCTTCGGGCCTTCGTCCGTGGCGGGCCGGGTGGGCCCGACGGGCCTCGTCGGTCCGGTCATGGGGGCACTCTCCTCACGTTCTCAGCGTGCCCCGGCCGGGCCTTTCCGGCAAAGGGCACACATGGGTCGGGGCCGCGTCCCGGGCCTCGGCCCGGGGCGCGGCCCCGATCTCGTGGTGCGTGGGTGTCAGCCGCGGTCGGCGCCGACGGGCTCGCCGACGATGCGACCGGCCAGGGCGCGGGCCCAGGCGTCGACGTCGGCGGAGAGCTCGCGCTCGGCGGCGGCGCGCTCCTCGGCGATGCGCGCGGTGCCGGCGGCCACGATCGCGTCGCGCTCGGCGATGCCCTCGGCGCGGGCGGCGGCGATGGCGGCCGTGCCGTCCTCGGTGGCCTTGGAGCGGATGCGGGCGGCGTCGTGGCGGGCCTCGGCGAGCTCGGCCTCGTACTGCTCACGGATCTGCGTGGCCTCGGCGCGCAGGTCGTCGGCGCGCTCGGTGCCGCCGGCGATGGCGTCCTCGCGCTGGGCGAGGGTGCGGTTGATCTTCGGCAGGATGCCCTTCGCCAGGATCAGGAAGGTGAGGGCGAACAACACCACGCCGAGGATGAGCTCAGCCGTGACGGGGTTGAGCGGACCGAGGTCCATGTCGAAGATCGTCGAGTTCTGCGCGAGGGTCATGCGCGCATGATACCTGCTCGAAAAGGCGACAATTTCCGCGGGTGCTCAACTGTTGGCATGTTCGTGTCGACCGCGCAAGATTCCTGGCACCCAAAGTCTACCGGAAGGTAACTACGGCTGGTTTGATGTGCCGCGCCGCACCAACCCCCCACCCACATACGGGAGTTTCTGTGCCCATCGCCGCTCACCGCCGTCGTGCCTCCGGCGCCGCCCTGTCCCTGGCGCTCGCCGCCGCGACCCTGGCCACGGCAGCCCCCTCGGCCTCGGCGGCCGAGGCCCCGCGCCTGAAGGTGCTCAGCTACAACGCCTTCCTCTTCAGCAAGACCCTCTACCCGAACTGGGGCCAGGACCACCGGGCCAAGGCGATCCCCGCCGCCGGCTTCTACCAGGGTCAGGACGTCGTCGTGATCCAGGAGGCCTTCGACAACTCCTCCTCGGACGCCCTCAAGGCGAACTCGGCCGCCCAGTACCCGTACCAGACGCCGGTCATGGGCCGGAGCAAGAGCGGCTGGGACGCCACGAGCGGGGCCTACTCCGCCACCACCCCCGAGGACGGGGGCGTGACGATCCTCAGCAAGTGGCCGATCGTCCGCAAGGAGCAGTACGTCTACAAGGACGCGTGCGGAGCCGACTGGTACTCGAACAAGGGCTTCGTCTACACCGTCCTGAACGTGAACGGCACCAAGGTCCACGTCGTCGGCACGCACGCCCAGTCCACCGATCCGGGCTGCTCGGCGGGCGAGGCGGCGCAGATGCGCAGCCGCCAGTTCAAGGCGATGGACGGCTTCCTCGACGCCAAGAACATCCCGGCGAACGAGCAGGTCATCGTGGCCGGCGACTTCAATGTGGACTCCCGGACGCCCGAGTACTCGACCATGCTGAGCGACGCGGGCCTCGTCGGCGCGGACGCCCGCAGCGGCCACCCGTACTCCTTCGACACCGAGCTGAACTCGATCGCCTCCGAGCGCTACCCGGACGACCCGCGCGAGGACCTCGACTACGTCCTGTACCGCTCAAGCAACGCGCGCCCGGCGAACTGGACGAACAACGTCGTCCTGGAGCAGAGCGCGCCGTGGACGGTCTCCAGCTGGGGCACGAAGTACACGTACACCAACCTCTCCGACCACTACCCGATCACCGCCTACTGAGCGCACCGAGCCTCTGGATCACCCATCTGATCACCGATCGGCCGTGGCCCCCCGCCACGGTCGATCGTGACCGGCCGGGCCACGGGGGCCCGGCCGACGCCGGTCCTAGTACCCGTACCTGCTGAACTGGGTGTAGGCCCAGATGCCCAGGATCCCCGCCACGCACAGGATCACGACCCAGGAGCCGAAGCCGGTGTGGCGGCTCTTGCGGGGGCGGGCGGGCTTGGCCGGGCGCTCGCCGCGCGCGGCCCGGGTGGGCCGCGCGGTACGGGCCCGCGGCGGTGCGGTGTCCGCGGCGGCGACGTCGGCGAGCAGACGGCGGCAGACCGCCGCCAACTCGGCCGTCCCCACCGAGAGGTCGACGACGATCTCCGAACGGGCCGGCGCCGTGGTGCCGCCGTCGAGGAGGCGTCCGGCGCGCAGGCGCGCCTGGTCCTTGCCACCGGTCGGCGCCAGGCTTATCCAGCGCTCCACGTGCTCACCGCGGATCACCACACCGCCGCCCCGCTCCCGGTACACGGTGTGTTCCCGCCACAGGACCGCGGCCAACTCCGTGGCCGTCTCCCTGAGTTCCGTGTACATGACCCTCCCCAGTCACCATTCCCCGAATTCGAACAAGCACGTGACTCTAGCGGCAGGTACACGCCATGCCGTGCCCTGGGTGGGACGGCGCCCCATAGGGCCCGTTACGCCTCGAAGTCGTACACCGTGACCGGTATCCCCCGGGCCGTGAGCCGCTCGGCTATCAGCGGCTCCACCCGTGACCACTTCCCGCCGGCCAGTCCGCACCCGATCCGCGGCATGTGCACGGACGCCCCCAGCTCCTCCGCCTTGTCGGCGAGCAGCCCGAGCGCCGCGTCGATCGCCTCGTACCGCACGGGTACGCCGGTGCTGCGGCCGGTCCGTATGCCGCGCTGGCCCACCAGATTGGCCACCGAGACATACGGCCCGACCTGCACGAACTGGGCAGCCCCCAGCCCGAAGTCGTTCCGCGCGCGCTCGCGGTGCCAGCGACGGTAGGCCGCCTCCGGCTCCGGCCAGCGCCGCGACAGCGCGAGGACGAAGCCCTTGCCCCAGCCGCCCAGGTCGTTGCAGACATGCGCGATGATCTTGACGCCCTTACCCCCTGGGGCGGTGGCGTCCCCCCGTACATACGTGATCCCCGACATGTCCCCACCGTACGAGGCACCACTGACAACGTCCCAACGCTTTTACAACGCTGGTGAGACAGCAATACTGTTGCACTGATGGGGAACGGCACGGCACCGGAAGCGAGGCAGCTCAGATGGGCACCGAGACCGAGGAGCAGCCGCCGACGTTCACCGTCGACGAGCTGGCCGCGCGGGCGGGCGTCACCGTGCGGACCGTCCGGTTCTACAGCACCAAGGGGCTGCTGCCGCCGCCGGCCATCGGGCCGCGGCGGGTCGGGCACTACGGGCCCGACCACCTCTCCCGGCTCGCGCTGATCGAGGAGCTCCAGCGGCAGGGCATGACGCTCGCCGCCATCGAGCGGTATCTGCACCAGCTGCCGCCCGACCTCAGCGCGCGGGACCTCGCCGTCCATCGGGCTCTGGTCGCCTCCTGGGCCCCCGAGTCCGCCGAGGAGATCACCCGGCGCGAGCTGGAACGGCGCGCGGGGCGGGCCCTCGCCGACACGGACGTCGACCGGCTCGCCGCCATGGGAGTCCTGGACCGGACCGCCGACCCGGACGTCTTCCGCCTCGACGCGACGCTGCTGCGCCTCGGGGTGGAACTCCTCGACGTGCCCATCGCGCACGAGACGATCCTCGCCTCCCGCACCGTCCTCCTGGAGCACGCCCGCGCCGCCGCGCAGGAGCTCTCCCGGCTCTTCCGGGACGAGGTGTGGAACCCGTACCGGGAGAGTGCCGAGGACCCGGACCACCTCGCCGCCATGAAGTCGCTCTCCGCGCACATGCAGCCGATGGTGATCCAGGCCCTCGTCACGGCCTTCCAGCGCTCCCTCAGCGAGGAGCTGCGGACGGCCTTCAGGACCCCGTAGTCCTTGGCTCCCGGCCCTCAGCCCTTGATGGGCTCGTCCGTGAACACCTCGCCCCGCTCCGCCTTCGCCACCAGGAGCGCGGGCGGCTGGAAGCGGTCCCCGTACTTCTCCGCCAGCTCACGCGCGCGTGCCACGAAACCGGGCAGCCCGCTCTCGTAGCCGTTGATGTACTGGAGCACACCGCCGGTCCACGCGGGGAAACCGATGCCCATGATGGAGCCGATGTTGGCGTCGGCGACCGAGGTCAGGACGCCCTCCTCCAGGCAGCGGACCGAGTCCAGCGCCTCCGAGAAGAGCATCCGCTCCTTCATGTCCTCGAAGGGGATGTCCACGCCGGTCCGGGTGAAGTGCTCGCGGAGTCCGGACCACAGCCCGGCCCGCTTGCCGTCCTCGCCGTACTCGTAGAAGCCGGCGCCGCCGCTGCGTCCCGTACGCCCGAACTCGTCGACCATCCGGTCGATCACCGTGTCCGCGGGGTGCCCGGTCCAGGTGCCGCCGGTCTCCTCGATCGCGCGCCGGGTCTCGTTGCGGATCTTGCGGGGCAGGGTCAGGGTCAGCTCGTCCATCAGGGAGAGGACCTTGGCCGGGTAGCCGGCCTGCGCCGCGGCCTGCTCGACGGAGACCGGGTCGGCACCCTCGCCGACCATCGCGACGCCCTCGTTGATGAACTGCCCGATCACGCGGGAGGTGAAGAAGCCGCGCGAGTCGTTGACGACGATCGGTGTCTTGTTGATCTGCCGCACCAGATCGAAGGCGCGCGCCAGCGCCTCGTCCCCGGTCCGCTCGCCCTTGATGATCTCGACCAGCGGCATCTTGTCGACCGGCGAGAAGAAGTGCAGCCCGATGAAGTCTTCCTGGCGCTCCACACCCTCGGCGAGGACGGTGATGGGCAGGGTGGAGGTGTTGGAGCAGAGCAGCGCGTCCGGCTCGACGATGTCCTGGATCTCCTCGAAGACCTTGTGCTTGAGCGCGGTGTCCTCGAAGACGGCCTCGATCACGGCGTCGCAGCCGGCCAGGTCGGCCGGGTCGCCGGTCGGGGTGATCCGGGCGAGCAGCTCGTCGCGCTTCGCCTCGGTCGTACGGCCCCGCGAGAGCGCCTTGGCGAGCAGCTTCTCGGAGTACTCCTTGCCGCGCTGCGCCGCCTCGGCCGTGACGTCCTTGAGGACGACCTCGATGCCTGCGCGGGCGCAGGAGTAGGCGATGCCGGCGCCCATCATGCCCGCGCCGAGGACGGCGACCTTGCGGACGGGGCGCTGCTCGATGCCCTGGGGACGGTTGGCGCCGGAGTTGACGGCCTGGAGGTCGAAGAAGAACGCCTGGATCATGTTCTTCGCGGTCTGGCCGGTGACCAGCTCGGTGAAGTAACGGGCCTCGATGGTCAGCGCGGTCTCGAAGTCGACCTGGGAGCCCTCGACGGCGCACGCGAGGATGTTGCGCGGGGCCGGGTAGGGAGCACCGGCCAGCTGCTTCTTCAGGTTGGCGGGGAAGGCCGGCAGGTTGGCGGCGAACCGGGGGTTCGACGGGGTGCCGCCGGGGATCTTGTAGCCCTTGACGTCCCAGGGCTGCTGCGACTCGGGGTTCGCGTCGATGAACGCGCGCGCCTTGGCGAGCATCTCCTCGGGCGTGGCGGCCAGCTCGTGGATCAGGCCGTTGTCCAGCGCACGCTGCGGGGAGTACTGGGTGCCCTGGAGAAGCACCTTGAGCAGCGCGTCGGCGATGCCCATGAGCCGTACGGTACGGGTGACGCCGCCGCCCGCCGGGAGGAGACCGAGGGTGACCTCGGGCAGGCCGATCTTGGAGCCGGGGGCGTCGAGCGCGACACGGTGGTGGGAGGCGAGGGCGATCTCGTAGCCGCCGCCGAGGGCCGCGCCGTTGATGGCGGCGACGACCGGCTTGCCGAGGGTCTCGATCCGGCGCAGCGAGCGCTTGATCTCGGTGCCGGTGTCGAAGGCGATCTTCGCGTCCTCCGGACGCAGCCGGATCATGTCCTTGAGGTCGCCGCCCGCGAAGAAGGTCTTCTTCGCGGAGGCGTAGATGATGCCGCGGATGGAGTCCTTCTCGGCCTCCGCGCGGTCGGCGATCGCCGCGATGGAGTCCTTGAACGCCTGGTTCATGGTGTTCGCGGACTGGTTGGGGTCGTCGAGGACGAGGGTGACGATGCCGGTCTCGTCCTGCTCCCAGCGGATGGTGGTGCTCTGGCTCATTGCTGCTTCTCCGTAAGGCTGGTGGGGCGGACGGTCAGACGCGCTCGACGATGGTGGCGATGCCCATGCCGCCGCCGACGCAGAGCGTGGCGAGGCCGTAGCGCTTGTCCTGGCGTTCCAGCTCGTCGACGAGGGTGCCGAGGATCATCGCGCCGGTGGCGCCGAGGGGGTGGCCGAGCGCGATCGCGCCGCCGTTGACGTTGACCTTGTCCAGGCTGATGCCCATGTCCTTCACGAAGCGGAGCACCACGCCCGCGAACGCCTCGTTGATCTCGACGAGGTCGATGTCGTCCATGGTCAGGCCGGCCTTGGCGAGCGCCTTGCGGGTCGCGGGCGCCGGGCCGGTGAGCATGATGGTCGGCTCGGACCCGGACACGGCCGCGGCCACGATCCGGGCGCGCGGGGTCAGTCCGTAGCGCTCGCCGACCTCCTTGGAGCCGATGGCGACCAGCGATGCGCCGTCGACGATGCCGGAGGAGTTCCCGGCGTGGTGGACGTGGTCGATCTTCTCGACCCAGTGGTACTTCTGCAGCGCGACGGCGTCGAAACCGCCCATGTCGCCGATGGCCGCGAACGAGGGCTTGAGAGCGGCGAGGGAGTCGGCGGTGGTGCCGGGGCGCATGTGCTCGTCGTGGTCGAGGACGACGAGACCGTTGCGGTCCGTCACCGGGACGACGGAGCGGTCGAAACGGCCGTCCTTCCAGGCGGCCGCGGCGCGCTCCTGGGAGAGTGCGGCGTACTCGTCGACGTCGCGGCGGGAGAAGCCCTCGATGGTGGCGATGAGGTCGGCGCCGATGCCCTGCGGGACGAAGCCGGTCTCGTAGTTGGTCATCGGGTCGGCGAACCAGGCGCCGCCGTCGGAGGCCATCGGCACACGCGACATGGACTCGACACCGCCGGCCAGGACGAGGTCCTCCCAGCCGGAACGGACCTTCATCGCGGCCATGTTGACGGCTTCGAGGCCGGAGGCACAGAAGCGGTTCTCCTGCACGCCGGCGACGGTGTCGGGCAGGCCCGCGGCGATCGCGGCGACCCGGGCGATGTCGGAGCCCTGGTCCCCGACCGGCCCGACGACGCCGAGGACGATGTCGTCGATCGCGGCCGGGTCCAGTCCGGGGAAACGGGCCCGGATCTCGTGGATGAGACCGACGACCAGGTCGATGGGCTTGGTGCCGTGCAGGGCGCCGTTGGCCTTGCCACGGCCCCGCGGGGTGCGGATCGCGTCGTACACATACGCTTCGGTGCTCACGAGAAGCCTTTCAGGAGGGTGGGCAACAGGGAGGTCAGCCGAGCAGGGAACGGCCGATGATCTCCTTCATGATCTCGGTCGTCCCGCCGTAGATGGTCTGGATGCGGCCGTCGGTGAAGGCCCTGGCGACCGGGAATTCGGCCATGTAGCCGTATCCCCCGTGGAGCTGCAGACAGCGGTCCGCGACGCGCTTCTGCAGCTCGGTGGCCCACCACTTGGCCATCGAGGCGTGGACGGCATCCAGAGTGCCGCCCGCGTGCTCCTCGATGCAGCGGTCGAGGAACGTCCTGGTGACGGCGCACTCGGTGGCCATCTCGGCGATCTCGAAACGCACGTGCTGGAGCTTGGCCAGCGGCCGCCCGAACGCCTCACGCTCCTTGACGTAGGTGGTGGTGATCTCCAGGAGGTGCTCCGCGGCGGCGATGCCGGCCACGGCGATGGCCATCCGCTCCTGGGCGAGGTTGGTCATGAGGTGGACGAAGGCGCCGTTGAGCTCGCCGAGCAGGTTCTCCTTGGGGACGCGCACGTCGGTGAAGAAGAGCTCGGCGGTGTCCTGGGACTTCTGGCCGATCTTGTCGAGGTTGCGGCCGCGCTCGAAGCCCTCCATGCCCCGCTCGACGACCAGCAGCGAGAGTCCGTGCGCACCGCCCTCCGGGGTCGTCTTCGCCACGACGATCACCAGGTCGGCGAGGATGCCGTTGGAGATGAACGTCTTGGAGCCGTTGAGGACCCAGTGGTCACCACGATCCTCGGCCGTGGTGCGAATCCCCTGGAGGTCGGAGCCCGCGCCGGGCTCCGTCATCGCGATGGCGGTGATCAGCTCGCCCGTGCAGAAGCCGGGCAGCCAGCGGCGCTTCTGCTCCTCGGTGCCGAGCGAGGTCAGGTACGGCCCGATGATGTCGTTGTGCAGGCCGAGCGCTATGCCGGGCGCGCCGGCCCGGGTGAACTCCTCGGCGAGCACGGCGCTGTAGCGGAAGTCGGCGTTGCCGCCGCCTCCGTACTCCTCGTCGACGGCGAGGCCGAGCAGCCCCTGGCGTCCGGCTGCGAGCCAGGCCTCGCGGGCGACGATGCCGTCCTTCTCCCACTGCTCGTAGTGGGGCAGCACCTCCTTGGCGAGGAAGGTGCGGACGGTCCCGCGGAAGTCTTCGTGGTCGGCGGTGTACAGCTGGCGCTTCATGCTTCGGGCTCCTGAGGGGCTTCGTCGCGGGCTTCCGGGCGGGCGGCCGGCCGTGCTTCCGTGCCGGTCAGTGCGGGTACGGACCAGTCGCGGGCGACCGCGTCCGTGTCGGCGCCCGGCAGGGCGGGTCCGGAGCGGACGGCTCCGGGGGTGACGGAGAAACGGGGCGCGGGTGCGGGCTGGGTGAGGCCGGCGTGCTCGACGAACGTGCCCCGGGCGGCGAGGTGGGGGTGGGCGGGGGCCTCGCGCATCGAGAGGACCGGCGCCACGCAGGCGTCCGTCCCCTCGAAGACGGCCGCCCACTCGTCGCGCGTCCGGGTGCGGAAGCGGTCGGCGACGGCGGCACGCAGTTCGTCCCAGCGTCCGAAGTCCTTACGGGCGGGGGCGACGTCCTCGATGCCGAGCAGGCGCGTGAACTCCTCGTAGAACTGCTGCTCCAGGGCGCCGACGGCCATGTACCCCCCGTCGGAGGTCTCGTAGGTGCCGTAGAAGGGACAGCCTCCGTCCAGCAGGTTGACGCCCCGGCGGTCCTGCCAGCCGCCGGCCGCCACCATGCCGTGGATCATGGTGGCGAGGTGGGCCGCGCCGTCGACGATGGCCGCGTCGACGACCTGGCCCTCGCCGTGCGTCCGCGCGTGCTGGAGTGCGGCGAGCACGCCGACGACGAGGTAGAGCGAGCCGCCCGCGTAGTCGCCGACGAGGTTGGCGGGGACGGTGGGCGGGCCGTCCGGCTCGGGGCCGATCATGCCGAGGGTGCCGGTGATCGCGATGTAGCCGATGTCGTGTCCGGCGCTCGCGGCGAGCGGCCCGTCCTGGCCCCAGCCGGTCATCCGGCCGTAGACGAGCTTCGGATTGCGGGCGAGGCAGGCCTCCGGGCCGACGCCGAGGCGTTCGGCGACACCGGGGCGGTAGCCCTCGACCAGGATGTCGGCGCGTTCGACGAGGTCGAGCACCGTGGCCGGGCCGCCGTCGGCCTTGAGGTCGACCAGGACGGAGCGCTTGTTGCGGTTGGTGAGGTCGTACGCGGGGTCGATGCCGAGTCCGGGGCCGCCCGGCCGGTCGATCCGTACGACGTCGGCGCCGAGGTCCGCCAGGAGCATGGCGGCGAACGGGCCGGGCCCGATCCCGGCCAGCTCGACCACGCGCACCCCGGAGAGCGGGCCGTTCCCACCGTTCGCCTGCGCTGTCATCGAGCCCCCAGGACCGTGTGTGACACCAATGATGTAACACCAGCGATGCTAGGAACGTGTTCCACTCCGCACAAGCCCCCCGGCCGAGCAAGCGCTTGGAAATTCCGTCGACGGAACCGGAGAATCCGGATCTTGTGCCGCTAAGGTCCTGCCATGTCCACACCGAAACGCGGCCAGGACCATCCCGACGACCACCGCTGACGGAGCCCGCGGAAGGCACCCGCTAGGCTCCGCGCTCTCAGGGGAACCCGAAGGCGAAGGCGAGGGGCTGAATGGAGACCGGGAACGGCACGGAACGGGAGACGGCGGAGCGGCCGTACGACGTGGTCCTGTTCGGGGCGACGGGGTTCGTGGGCGTGCTCACCGCGGAGTATCTGGCCGAACACGCACCGGCCGACTGCCGGTGGGCACTCGCCGGGCGCAGCCGCGCCAAGCTGGAGGCCCTGCGGGCCGAGCTGGCCGCCCGATGGCCTCGGTGCGCGGAGCTGCCGCTGCTGGTCGCGGACTCCGCCGACGCGGATGCCGTACGCGAACTGGCCGAGTCCACCCGGGTGGTGGCCACCACGGTCGGCCCCTACGTCTGGTACGGCGAGGGGCTGGTGGCCGCGTGCGCGGAGGCCGGCACGGACTATGTGGATCTGACCGGAGAGTCCGAGTTCGTCGACCTTATGTACGTACGGCACGACGCGCGGGCCCGGGAGACGGGTGCCCGGATCGTCCACGCGTGCGGCTTCGACTCCGTACCGCACGATCTGGGCGTCTACTTCACCGTCCAGCAGCTGCCGACGGATGTGCCGCTGCGGATCGACGGATTCGTCCGCGCCGGAGCGATCTTCTCGGGCGGGACCTTCGCGTCGGCGCTGACCGCGATGGGGCGCGGCCGGGAGATCCAGCGCGCCTCGCACGAACGACGCCTGCACGAGCCCCGGCTGGTCGGCCGGCGGGCGCGGGCTCCGCTCGGCGCGCCGCGGTTCAGCCGGGAGACCGGCACCTGGGCGCTGCCTCTTCCGACGATCGATCCGCAGGTGGTGGCGCGCTCGGCGCGGGCCCTGGAGTCCTACGGCCCGGACTTCCGCTACCGGCACTACGCCTCGGTCAAGACGCTGCCCATGGCTCTCGGCGGCTCCGCCGCGATCGGTACCGGCGTCATCGCGGCCCAACTGGCGCCCGTACGCCGCTGGCTGATGGATCGTTACGAGCCGGGCGACGGCCCCAGCGCGGAGCGGCGCGCACGCAGCTGGTTCTCCGTGCGGTTCGTCGGCGAGGGCGGCGGGCGGCGGGTGTTCACGGAGGTGTCGGGCGGCGACCCGGGGTACGACGAGACGGCGAAGATGCTCGCCGAGTCGGCCCTGAGCCTCGCCTTCGACGACCTGCCGAAGACCGCCGGGCAGGTCACGACGGCCGTGGCGATGGGCGACGCACTCCTCGACCGGCTGCGGGCGGCGGGCATCCGCTTCCGGGTGGCGTACGAGGGCTGACGCCCCCGACCCGGTGCCGTACGGGACGGAGTCGCCCGGACTCTGTGCCGTACGGCACGGAGCTCAGTGGCGTACGAGACAGAAGGGATGGCCGGCCGGGTCCGCGTAGATCCGCCACCCCCGGTCGCCGTCCCCCTCGTCGAGCTGCCACGCCCCGAGCGCCAGCACGGCGTGGTGGGCGGCCTCCAGATCGGTGACCTTCACGTCCAGGTGGAACTGCTGCTCGGGCGCGCCCCAGACCGGCGGCCGGTGGTCGGCCACCCCCTGGAAGGCGAGCACCGGCGCGCCCGAGGCGTCGTGCAGGGTGGCCCAGCTGTCGTTGACGGCCCACTGCGAGTCGGGGCGGTTGATCTCGCCGCCGAGCAACTGCTGGTAGAACCCGGCCAGTTCGAGCACGTCCGTACAGTCGAGCACGACGCACTGCAGGGTGCCGATCACGCGATCACCCAGCCCGCGAGCACGTAGGTCATGGCGCAGACCCACGCCAGGGCGACGAGCCCGGCGACGGCCAGGGTCGCGGTCGTGCCGCGTGCGACAGAACGCGGATGGGTGGGAACGGGGGTTGTCATGAACCCCACTCTGCCGCCCATGATCGCGGCCCGCCATCCGTACTCGTACTCAGGTCCTCCACGATCCGTTGCCACTCGTGCTCACCTCCGGCCAGGGGCCAGGCCCAGGTGGGACGGTTGCCGGTACGCAGCTCTTCGAGGCGGCGGACGAGGACGCCGCCCGCGATCTCGGCCCCGTCGGGGACCGCGGGTCCGTGGCGGGCCATGAGGGCGGAGAACCGGGCGAGTTCGGCCTCGTACGCGGCTGCCGCCTCGGACTCTCCCCGCTCGCGCTCGTCGCGCGGGACGGTCCGCCGAAGGACGAGAACGGGCGGTTCGACGTCCTCGGCGATCGCGGCGGCGAGCCTGGCATGCCCGTCGAGCAGCAGATAGCAGTCGAATCCGCTCACCCACCAGAGCAGGACCGGGGGCAGGGTCCCGGCACGGGCCTGCTTGCGGTACGCCGTGACGCGACCGTCGTCCGCGTCGGGAAGCGGGCGCAGCGGCAGCACTTCCCAGGAACCGGAGTGGATGAACCAGTCGATGTGTCCGTCGGGATGCCCGGGTACGACGAGCTCGCCCCAGTACTCGGCGGGGCCCAGGCCGTTCCGGTTCCACTGTGGCTGCGTCTCGGGGGTGAGCACCCAACGGCCGTCGTGGAGCGGCCCGTCCGGATCGGCGGTCAGCTCGCGGGCGATGTGGTGGGCCCAGCGCTCGGGCCGGTCCGCGTACGCGCGGGCGTCGGCCGCCCGGAGGGGCGGGAGGAGCGGGCGGGGCGTGCCCGCGCGGTAGAAGTCGACGCCGTAGAGGTGCGGGTCCACGACCGCGAGGAGCAGGGGATCGTCCCCCTGGGTCAGGACCAGCCGGTTGCCGGCCGTCCGCAGGCGGAGTCCGGGCCTCGGCCGGTCCTTCACATCGAGGATCAGCTCGGTCACGGCGCTCCCCCGAGGGCTTCCTTGAGGGCGCGACGGCAGAGGGAGTCGGCGTGGCGGGTGGTCTCCGGGATGCGGTAGCGCGGGGTGAGGAGCACGGTGTGGGCGCACGCGTTGTCCAGGGAGACGCGGTGGCCGACGGAGACGAAGACGGGCTTCACGCCGGCCTGGGTGCGCAGCGCACGGCCGACTTCCTCGTCACCGGCCACGAGCGGGCTGAAGTCGCCCCGCTCGGCGCCGGGTTGGTCGTACGTGAAGGTGAAGGGGTTCTTCGCGACGCCGATCGAGGGGCGCCCGGTCAGCACTCCGAGATGGCTCGCGAGACCGAAGCGGCGCGGGTGCGCGAGGCCGTAGCCGTCGCAGACGAGGAGACCGGGGTCGGTCTCCAGCGAGGCGAGCACGGCGAGCACCGTCGGGATCTCGCGGAAGGCGAGCAGCCCCGGGACGTAGGGGAACGAGACCCGGCCGACCGCCGTGGCCTCCTCCACCACGTCGAGCGTCCGGGCGTCGAGCACCACGGCCGCCGCCGCGACGAGATCCCGCTCGTCGTCGTACGCCACGTCCAGACCCGTGACATGCCCCGTGCCGGGCGCCGGGCCCGGCTCGTCGAGGATGAGGCGTCCCCGCAGCTCCCCCTGCACGGCACGGGCGGCGGCTTCGTCGGCGGGCCAGCCCGCGGGAATGTCGATGATCTTCATGGTGCCGGCCAGCCTACGGCGCCCCTCCGTCCGACAGGCGAACGGTTTTCCCACCGCGTTCCGGCTCCCCGGTAGCCTGGCGATCATGTTCGTACTGGAATTGACCTACACCGCTCCCGTCGAGCGGGTCGACGCGCTGCTCGCGGCGCACATCGAGTGGCTCGACGCGCAGTACGCCGCCGGCGTTTTCATCGCCTCCGGGCGGAAGAACCCGCGCGACGGCGGTGTGATCCTCGCCGCCGGGGTCGACCGCACGGAGATCGAGAAGATCGCCGCGGCCGACCCCTTCAGCGTCGAGGGCGTCTGCGCGTACCGGATCACCGAGTTCTACGCGACCAAGACGGCCGACGCGCTCGCCCCGTACCGGGAACAGCTTCCTTCCTAGGGCCTGTCCGGCGGATCAGGGTCCAGGCTCCGCCGGCTCCGGCAGACTCCCTAGCCCCGTCCGAGGCGGGCGATCCTGCCCTTCTCTCCGGAGGCCCAGCACGCGCCGTCCCACGTGCAGTCGACCGTGTCGAACGAGCCGGCGTCGACCGTCCGCCAGGTGCGGCCGCCGTCCGTCGTCAGGTCCGTGCCCGTGGGGCCGACGGCGAGCGCGACCGTCCGGCTGTGCGGGAGCCAGGCGACACCCGAGCGGTACGCGGGCGGTGGGACGGAGGCGGCGCGCCAGCCGTGTCCGCCGTCGCCGGTGACCGCGGCCGCCCGTGGGGACGGCTGGTCCTTGCGGTAGTCGCCGCCCACCGCGATCCCGTGCGTACGGTCGCGGAACGCGAGGCCGAAGACACCGCGCGCCGGGTCGCCCGCCGGAATCGTGGATTCGGCGGCGGTCCAGGTCAGGCCCCGGTCGCCGGAGTGCAGCACGCGTGCCGTGGCTCCGCCGCCGGTCGCGAGCCAGACGTCCTTCGGCCCGGACGAGACCAGGCACTGGCCGCTCGCCGCGAACCCCGCCTCGCCGGGCAGCGCGGCCGGCATCCCGGCGTCCGGCAGCACCCCCCACGTACGGCCGCCGTCCCGCGTGGAGAGGATCCGGTACTTCCCGTCCACGGGATCGCTCATGGCCAGTCCGTGCCGGTGGTCGAAGAACGTCATGCAGTCGTAGAACGCCCGCGGATCGGTGTTACGGAAGGCCTCGGTCCAGGTCGCGCCGCCGTCGTCGGTGCGCAGCACCCGCGACGCCTCCCCCTCGCCGATCGCGAGGACCACCGCGCGCCGGGCGTCGAACGCCTCCACGTCCCGCAGCTCGAGCTCCGCCGCCCCGGGCGGCGAGACGTTCCGCCAGCTCCGCCCTCCGTCCGTCGTCCGCAGCACCGTCCCCTTCGAACCCGCGGCCCAGGCCGTACGACGGTCGACCGCCGCGAGCCCTCGGAAGCGGGCGTCGGTTCCGGTCTCGGTGAGCTGCCAGGACACCCCGTGCGACGCGCCCTGCGCCGGTCCCGCCGGAATCGCCACGGCCGCCAGGGCGAGCACCGCCCCGCTCAGGCCCACCGACAACATTCGTCTCGTCTTCCCCATGGACGTCATGGCGCCGGAAGCTAGCCCACCCCGGTGATCCCGTCCAGAGTGCGTCGTGCCGGCCTTCTTCCTAGGCTGGACGGCATGACCGACGAGAAGCCGAAGCTCAAGGAGTACGCGGGCGAAGGCATCACCGTCACCTTCGAACCGCGCCGATGTCTGCACGCGGCCGAGTGCGTGCGGGGTCTGCCGGCGGTCTTCGACCTGGAGAAGCGCCCCTGGGTCCGCCCCGACGGCGCCGACACCGCTCTGGTCGCCGAGGTCGTCCGCCGCTGCCCCTCCGGCGCGCTGCAGTACCACCCGGCCGACGGTTCCGCCGAGCCCCCGGACTCCCCCACGACCGTGCGCAGGAACGCGGCCGGACAGCTCGTGCTCCGCGGCGACCTCTCGGTCGCCGGCGAACAGGGCGTACGGCACGAGACGCGCGTGATGCTCTGCGGTTGCGGGGCGTCCGGGAACCAGCCGTACTGCGACCACTCGGGGCCCTGCGCCGCCCCGCCGACCGACGACCCGGTGGACCGCCCGGCCGAGTCGAGGTGAAACGCCCAGGTGAACGACGGTGACACAGCTCACGTCCTCCACCAGTGCACGTTCGGGCTCGATCGTTCGTCCTTCCTGGTGTCAGGGAGACGTCAGGAACCGAAGCCGCGCGACAGGAGCTGGCCTTGCCCACCGTCATCGAACAGGCCGTCCAGGCCCGTCTGGTCGCATCCGCTCCCCGGATGGAAACCGTCCCCGCCACACTGCGGTACGACCGTGAGGATCCCTTCGCGGTGAGCATGGCGTTCCCGCCGCCGGCGACGCTGGAGGGCGTCGAGGTGTCGTGGGCGTTCTCGCGCGAGCTGCTGACGGAGGGGGTGGACGGCCCGGCCGGGCTGGGAGACGTCCGCGTCCGTCCCTACGGCTACGACCGCACCGTCGTCGAGTTCCACGCGCCCGAGGGCGTGGCCGTGGTGCACGTCCGCACGTCCGAACTGCGGCACTTCCTCAAGCGGTCGCAGCACCTGGTGCCGATCGGCCGCGAGCACCAGTACCTGGACTGGGACCAGGATCTGGCCGAACTGCTCGACGACTACGCCTGAGCGGTCCTTCTCGGCCGTCCCGGGCACCGCCCGTAAATCGCTTGTCTCCCGCTCGACGCACGGCGTACCGTCCTGACCTGGCCCTGTTGTCGCCCGATCGGAGAAGGCCGTTGCTCGTCTGAGGTTTCGAGACACCGTGCCGCGCGTGCCCCTTGCCGCCGCGTGTGCCGTCTTCGACCTCGGCGTACGAGCTCTTGTGCCTGCCCGCGCCCCCGGTGTCTCACCCGTTGCCCCAGCCCACGCTCTTGCAACCGGGAGGCCCCCATGGCGACCCATCCCACGTTCATCACCTGCTCCTCCCTCTCCTTCTCCTGGCCCGACGGCACCGAGGTCCTCGACGACTTCCGGCTCGCGGTCGGTCCCGGCAGAACGGGCCTGATCGGCCTCAACGGATCGGGCAAGTCCACGCTCCTCAAGCTCGTCGCGGGTGAGCTGACGCCCACCGACGGCACGGTCCGTACGGTCGGCGAGGTCGGCTACCTCCCGCAGAACCTCTCGCTCGACACCACACTCCGGGTCGACGAGGCGCTCGGGATCGCCGCCACCCGCGCGGCGCTGCACGCCATCGAGGCGGGTGATCCTTCCGAGGAGAACTTCGCGGCCGTCGGCGACGACTGGGACGTGGAGGAGCGGGCCCGCGCCACGCTCGACCAGCTCGGGCTCGGGCACATCGGGCTCGACCGGACCATCGGCGAGGTGTCGGGCGGCGAGTCCGTCCTGCTGCGGCTCGCCGCGCTGCTGCTCGCCCGGCCCGACATCCTGCTGCTCGACGAGCCGACCAACAACCTCGACATGTACGCCCGTCGCCGGCTCTACGAAGCGGTGGACGCCTGGTCCGGGGTGCTCGTCGTGGTCAGCCACGACCGCGAACTCCTGGAGCGTGTCGACCAGATCGCCGATCTGCGGGACGGCGAGGTCGGGTGGTACGGCGGCGCCTACTCGGCGTACGAGGAGGCACTCGCCGCCGAACAGGAGGCGGCCGAACGGATGGTGCGGGTGGCCGAGGCCGACGTTCAGCGACAGAAGCGTGAACTCTCCGACGCCCAGCAGAAGTTGGCACGGCGCAAGCGCTACGCCCAGAAAAGCGCCGCGAACAAGGTGGTCCCGAAGATCGTGGCCAACAACCGTAAGAGCGAGGCCCAGGTGTCGGCGGGCAAGCACCGCGCCCTGCACTCCGAGCGGCTCGCCGAGGCGAGGGAGCGACTGGACGCCGCGGTGGAGGCGGTGCGGGACGACGACGAGATCCGGATCGAACTGCCGCGCACCACGGTCCATCCGGGCCGGGAGGTGCTGTCGCTGCGCGAGGTGGAGCTGCGCTACGGAGCCCGCGTGGGCGGCGAGTTCGAGCTGCGCGGACCGGAACGGATCGCGCTCGTGGGCCGGAACGGGGCCGGCAAGTCGACCTTGCTGCGGACGATCGCCGGTGAACTGGAGCCGCTGTCGGGCGAGGTGATGACGCATGTGCCGCTGCGCTTCCTGCCGCAGCGACTCGACGTCCTCGACGAGGAGCTCAGCCTGGTGGAGAACGTCGCCCGGTTCGCACCCTCGGCGACGGCGAACGCGATCAGGGCGCGGCTCGCACGGTTCCTCTTCCGGGGCGGGCGGGCCGATCAGGCCGCCGGGACGCTGTCGGGCGGGGAGCGGTTCCGGGCCACCTTGGCGGCGCTGCTGCTCGCCGAGCCCGCTCCACAGCTGCTGATGCTGGACGAGCCGACCAACAACCTGGACATCGCTTCCGTCCGGAAGCTGACGGCGGCGCTCGAGGCGTACGAGGGCGCGCTGATCGTGGCGAGCCACGATGTGCCGTTCCTGGAGTCGCTGGGGATCACCCGCTGGCTGCTGCTCGACGACGAGCTGCGGCCGACGACGCCGGAGGCGGTACTGGAGGGGGTGCCGGGGAACAAGACCGACCATCTGCTCTGAGTAGCCGTGATCGCGGAAGGCGGGGCACGCCGCGTGCGTGACCTGCCTCTCCGTCGACGCCCATCAGCAGCGCACATAACGGAACGTAACCGGACATCGCCGAGACGGGCTTGGCCGACGCCTTACGGAGCCTTAACCTACGGTCTCGTAACCTACGAATCCGTAGGTAATTCCGTATACCCTTCTCCGTCCCCAGGAGTCCCAGTGACGCTCACCTCTCCCCACCTCGGCAGCTCGACAGGGTGGACCGACGCGCGGCTGCTCTACGCGCTGGAAGAGGTGGTGGAGAAGGAGCTCAACCGGCACCTCAAGGTCACCAAGGACTGGATGCCGCACGAGTACGTGCCGTGGTCCGACGGCCGGAACTTCCCGGGCTTCTTCGAGGACGGCGAGGCCTGGGACCCGTCCCAGTCCAAGGTCACCGACATCGGCAAGATCGCCCTCGTGGTGAACCTGCTCACCGAGGACAACCTCCCCAGCTACCACCACGAGATCGCCAGCCTCTTCGGCCGCGACGGCGCCTGGGGCACCTGGGTGCACCGCTGGACCGCCGAGGAGGGCCGCCACGGCATCGTGATGCGCGACTACCTGCTGGCCTCGCGCGCGGTCGACCCGGACAAGCTGGAGCAGTTCCGGATGGCCCACATGAGCGAGGGCTTCGAGTCCGACAACCGGCACTCGATGCTGCACTCGGTCGCGTACGTCGCCTTCCAGGAGCTCGCCACCCGTATCTCGCACCGGAACACCGGCCACCAGTCCGGCGACCCGGTCTGCGACCGGATGCTGGCCCGTATCGCCACCGACGAGAACCTGCACATGGTCTTCTACCGCAACCTGCTGGGCGCGGCCTTCGAGATCGCCCCCGACCTGACCATGCAGGCCGTGCGGGACGTCGTCGTGAACTTCCGGATGCCCGGACACGGCATGCCCGGGTTCGAGCGGGCGGCGGCGCAGATGGCGATCGGCGAGATCTACAACATGCGCATCCACCACGACGACGTCCTGCAGCCGGTGCTCCGCTTCCTCAAGGTCCTCCAGATCGACGGCCTGGGCCCCGAGGGGCTGAAGGCCCAGGAGGAGCTGGGGCTCTACATGGCGGGCCTGGACAGCGAGGCCAGCAAGTTCGACGAGAAGCTCGCCGCCCGCAAGGCGCGGATGGCAGCCCGCGCGGAGGGCTGACCGGCCTCGCGCCGACCGGGCTGCGCCCACAGGGCGGGGCCGGTCGTCACCAGGCGGCTTCCCGGTAGTCCTTGAGGAAGGCTCCCGTGACGGGCTCCCCGGCCTCGCCACGCACGATCGGGTCGTAGATCCGGGCGGCGCCGTCGACGACGTCGAGCGGCGTCCGGATGCCCACGGCGGCGATCCGGGCCTTCCTGGGCGCCGGGTTCTCGTCCGTGATCCAGCCCGTGTCCACGCTGCACATGTGCACGCCCTGCTCGGCCAGCTCGCCGGCGCTGGTCCGCGTGAGCATGTTGAGGGCGGCCTTCGCCATGTTCGTATGGGGATGGCCGCCCGTCTTGTTCCGTACGGCGAAGCGCCCCTCGACGGCGGACACGTTCACGATGTAGCGGCGTGGACGCGGGGAGGCGAGCAGGAGCGGCAGCAGCCGGTCACAGAGCAGGGTCGGCGCGACGGCGTTGACGAGCTGGGCCTCCAGAAGCTCGGCGGCGTCGAGCTCGCCGAGCCGCACCGACCAGGAATTGTGGGCCGCGAGGTCGGGGAGCAGCCCGGCCTCGTCGGGCTGCGCGTCCGTTCGGACGACCTGGTCCGACTCCAGCGCGGCGAGGACGGGTACGGTCTCGGCGGTGTCGTAACCCGGCGCCGGAATGACACCTTCGGGGAGCGCCTCGCGCTCCCCCGCCGCGAGCAGGGCGTACGACTCCGGGGGCCGGCGTATCGTCTGCGCGGCGTTGTTGACGAGTATGTCCAGCGGCCGTCCCTCCGCACGCAGCCGCTCGCAGAGGCCGAGGACCTGGCGCGGGTCGCGCAGGTCGATGGCGACGACGGTGAGCCGCTCCAGCCACCGCTCACTGCCCTCGGCAGCGCGGAAGCGGCGCAGGGTGTCATGTGGGAATCGGCTGGTGACGAGCAGCTCGGCGCCGTCGCGGAGCATCATCAGCGCCAGCTGGAACCCGATCTTGACGCGGCCGCCGGTGAGCAGGACCCGGCGACCGCTGAGGTCGGTGCTCAGGGCGCGACGGGTGGTGTTGTCGGCGGCGCAGGGCGGACAGAGCCGGTGGTAGAAGGCGTCGGCCTGTCGATAGGACGACTTGCAGACATAGCAGTTGTGGCTCTTGAGGAACTCACCGGGCGACGTGCCCCCCGCGGCCGCCAGAGGGGCGTCCTCGCGTCGATCGAGAGCCCCGGTCGCGGTGCGCGCGGTAAGGGCGGCGTCGGCTGCGGCCTGCTCGGCACGGCGGGCCTTGCGCCGCTTGTTGCGGCTCTCGCGGGCGAAGGTGGCGGCGAGCTCCTCGCCGCGCATCCGGTGGGGGTCGCCGAGGGGCAGGCTGCGCAGCCTGGTGATGGTGCGCTCGAAGGCGGCGAGTTCCTGGTCCATGGGTCCTTGATCGTAGTGAGCGTGGACCAGGGTCGGCACCCGGTTATCGCCTCGGCCGGCACCGGTGGAACCGAGGTGGCGGGACCGGCCCGGCCCGGAACGGCCGGTGCCCGGACCTCACGTTCCGACGACCCGCACGGCTCACGCCTGCTGTCGCTTCAGCCGCACCCGTTCCTTCTCCGAGAGCCCGCCCCACACCCCGAACCGCTCGTCGTGGTCCAGGGCGTACTCCAGGCACTGCACCCGCCCCTCGCACGCCCCGCACAGCTGCTTCGCCTCGCGGGTGGAGGAACCGGGGGCCGGGAAGAAGAATTCGGGGCCCGCCTGGGCGCACAGGGCGTTCTCCTGCCAGGACATGTCGGGGGCCGGGGCGTTCAGTACGGCGGTGGTGTCGGTCTGCATGGCGGACACGTTGCCCCGTGGCCGTAAACGGCCCATCAACGTTCGATCAATGCGGCGCGCCGAGCGCTTCGACGCCTCCTTGCGCGGCGCGCCCGGGGGTCGGTGCGCCTTGACCTCAGCTGTCGTCCTTCTTCGCCCGGCTCGGCTGCACGCGCTTCGGTTCCCCCGGCATCTTCGGGTACTCCGGCGGGTACGGCAGGTCGCCGAGGCCGTGGTCCGCCTCGTCGCGGCGGGCCAGTTCCAGGAGGCTCTCCAGACTGAAGCGTTCGTCGTCCATGCCGGCGTGGACGTCGCCCAGCTCGGCGTAGCGGACCGGCATCGTCCTGATGTCGAAGTCCAGGGGCGTCGCGTCGTCGATCTCGTCCCAGTTCAGCGGGGCGGAGACCGGGGCATGGGGGCGGGGCCGCACGGAGTAGGCGGAGGCGATCGTGCGGTCGCGGGCCGTCTGGTTGTAGTCGACGAAGATCTTCTCGCCGCGCTCCTCCTTCCACCATTTGATCGTCACCTGATCCGGCATCCGCCGTTCCAGCTCGCGGCCGCACGCGATGGCCGCGCGGCGGACCTGGGTGAAGTTCCAGTTCGGCTCGATCGGGACGAAGACGTGCAGGCCGCGCCCGCCCGAGGTCTTGGGCCAGCCCCGCAGCCCGTGCTCGTCGAGCACGGCGCGCAGCTCGTGCGCGGCGCGTACCGCGTCGGAGTAGTCCGTACCCGGCTGCGGGTCGAGGTCGATGCGCAGCTCGTCGGGATGGTCGGTGTCCTCGCGCCGTACCGGCCAGGGGTGGAAGGTGACCGCGCCGAGGTTGGCGGCCCACAGCACGGCCGCGGGCTCGGTCGGGCACATCTCGTCGGCGGACCGGCCGCTGGGGAAGGTGATGTGCGCGGTGGGGATCCACTCCGGGAGGTACTTGGGGGCGCGCTTCTGGAAGAAGGACTCGCCCGTCACCCCGTCGGGGTAACGCTCCAGGGTCGTGGGACGGTTGCGCAGCGCACGCGTGATGCCGTCCCCGACCGCCAGGTAGTAGCTGACCATGTCGAGCTTGGTGTAGCCGGGTTCGGGGAAGTACACCTTGTCCGGATTGGACACGCGTACGGTCCGCTCGCCGACTTCCAGTTCCACCGCTGCCGCCTTGCTCGCCATGCGAGCCAGCGTAGAGCTCGCCGACATTCCCCGCATACCGGACAATCAGTCCATGGATCTGCCGGTGATGCCGCCCGTGAAGCCGATGCTGGCCAAGGCCGTGAAGAAGATCCCCCCAGGGATGCAGTACGAGGCGAAATGGGACGGCTTCCGCGCCATCGTGCACCGCGACGGGCCGGACCTCGTCATCGGCAGCCGTACGGGCAAGCCGCTGACCCGCTACTTCCCCGAACTGGTCGAGGCTCTGCTGCCCCGGCTCCCCCAGCGCTGCGTGGTCGACGGCGAGATCGTGATCGAGCACGGCGGGCGGCTCGACTTCGACCGGCTCACCGAGCGCATCCACCCCGCCGACTCACGGGTGCGGATGCTGGCCGAGAAGACCCCCGCCCGGTTCATCGCCTTCGACCTGCTCGCCCTCGGCGACGAGTCCCTCCTCGACACCCCGCTCACCGACCGCCGGGCCGCCCTGGAGGAAGCCCTGCGCGGGGTCGACGCCCCGGTCCACCTGGCACCTGCGACGACGGACCCGGAGGTCGCGGCGCGCTGGTTCGAGCAGTACGAAGGCGCGGGGCTGGACGGCGTGATCGCGAAACCGCTGGATCTGCCGTACCGGCCGGACGCCCGCCTGATGTACAAGATCAAGCACGAGCGGACCGCCGACGTGGTCGTGGCCGGGTACCGCTTCCACAAGAGCGGGCCCGTGGTCGGCTCCCTGCTGCTCGGGCTGTACGACGACGGCGGCACCCTTCAGCACGTCGGGGTCTGCGCCGCCTTCACCGCCAAGCGCCGCGAGGAGCTGGTCACCGAGCTGGAGCCGCTGCGGATGGACCCGCCGGACGGCCACCCGTGGGCGGCCTGGGCCGAGGAGGCCGCGCACGCGGGGGCGCGGCTGCCGGGCGCGCCGAGCCGCTGGTCGGGGAAGAAGGACCTCTCCTGGGTGGCGCTGCGACCGGAACGGGTCTGCGAGGTCGGCTACGACCACATGGAGGGCGACCGGTTCCGGCACACGGCCCAGTTCAAGCGGTGGCGGCCGGACCGCGCGCCGGAGTCCTGCGGGTACACGCAGCTGGAGGAGCCGGTCTCGTACGACCTCTCCGAGGTGCTGGCGTAGCCGGCAGCGGTACGACGCCTCAGCGGTACAGCGCCTCGATCTCCGCCGCGTACGCCGCCGCCACCGCGTGCCGTTTGACCTTGAGCGACGGCGTGAGCATCCCGTTCTCCTCGCTGAACTCCCCCGGCACGATGCGGAACCTGCGGATCGACTCGGCACGGGAGACGGCCTGGTTGGTGTAGTCGACGGCCTTCTGGATGTCGGCGATCAGCTCCGGGTCCTCGCAGAGCGCGGCCATCGAGGTGTCCCCGGGCCGCTTCCGTACGGCCAGCCAGTGCTGGACCGCCTCGGGGTCGAGGGTGACGATCGCCGCGATGTACGGGCGGTTGTCGCCGACGACCAGACACTGCCCCACCGGCGGACGGCTGCGCAGCCGGTCCTCGAGGACGGCCGGGGGAACGTTCTTGCCGCCCGAAGTGATCAGGATGTCCTTCTTGCGGCCGGTGATGACGAGATAGCCGTCGTCGTCGAGGGCACCGAGGTCGCCGGTGGCGAACCAGCCGTCCCGCAGCACCTCCTCGGTGGCGTCGGGGTTGTTCCAGTACGCGGCGAAGACGATGCCGCCCTTGATCAGCACTTCCCCGTCGTCGGCGATGCGGATCGCGATGCCGGGGACGGGCCGTCCGACGGTGCCGGGCCGGGGCCTCAGGGGCGGGGTGACGGTGGCGGCCGCGGTCGTCTCGGTGAGGCCGTACCCCTCGTAGACGAGCACCCCGGCGGCGTAGAAGAAGAGGCTGAGGCGGCGGTCGAGCGGGGAGCCGCCGCTGATGGCGTACCGCAGATTCCCGCCGAGCTCCTTGCGGATGCGCCGGTAGACGAGGAGGTCGTACAGGGCCCAGCCGGCCGTCAGCCCGAGTCCGGGGCGGCGGCCCTCGTCCAGGAGGCGGCTCAGCGCGGCCTCGCCGAACCGTACGGCGATGGAGTCGGCGCGGTCGAAGGACGAACCGCGGCCGAGCTTCTCGGCGGTGGCGCGCCCGGTGTCGTGGATCTTCTCGAAGAGGTAGGGCACGCCGACGACGAAGGTGGGCCTGAACCGCCGTAGTTCGGGCCGCAGTTCATCGGGCTTGATGCTGGGGAAGTGACCGATCTCGATACGGGCCATGAGGCAGGCGATCTGGATGGCGCGTCCGAGGATATGGGCGAGCGGCAGGAAGAGCAGCGTCGAGGCCGCCTGACCGGTGACCTCTTTGAAGACCGGGTGCAGCAGCTCCACGGTGCCGGCCGCTTCGGCGTGAAGATTGCCGTGGGTGAGGACACAGCCCTTGGGGCGGCCGGTGGTCCCGGAGGTGTAGCAGACGGTGGCGACGGTGTCCGGTGTGAGCGATCCGCGGCGTTTGGCCACCTCCTCGTCGGGCAACTCCGTTCCGACTCCGGCCAGTTCCTCCACTCCACCGGAGGCGATCTCCCAGCTCCGGACCGGTTCGGAGAGCGTCGCGGCCGCTTCGAGGAGCGCGGCCGTGTGCTCGGCGGTCTCGGTGACGGCATGGCGGGCGCCGGAGTCCTGGAGGATCCAGGCGATCTGTTCGGCCGAGGAGGTGGGGTAGACGGGGACGGTCTGCCCGCCGGCCGCCCAGATGGCGAAGTCGAGCACGCACCATTCGTAACTCGTGCGCGCCATGAGCACGACCCGCCCGCCGGGCTCCACCCCCGCGGCGATCAGCCCCTTCGCGGCGGCCCGGACGTCACCGGCGAACTCGGCCGCGGTGACGGACTGCCAACTCCCCCGCCGCTCACGGCGTATGACGACCGCGCCGGGATCCTCCGCGGCGTTGACGAAGGGGATGTCCGCGGGCGTACCGGTGGGCGGCGGCCCGTCCGGGAGGGGTGTACGCGCCTCGCGCACGACACCGTTCTCGCGCACGAGCTCGACCGGGAAGCGGTCGAGGAGGGCGCTGCGCCTCTTGGCCTGCTTCAGATCCTTGCGTACGCCCATGGCGGGCTCCTGTTCGCGGCATGCGGGCGGGGAGTGACCGGTTCTCTGGACTTACCGAACAGTCAACTTACCCGCGCGTAACGCGTTTTCAACCGCCCTCGCATGTTCTCCCGTAAACCACTTCGGCCCGCCACGGCGCCACCGAGCGACCGAATCCGGGGTGAGATGCTTCACATTCCTGCTTCGACAATCCGCCACCGGGCAGGGATTCTCGATTCTGCATTCGACGGACACCCGAGCGATTCGGGGCGGCGGTCTCCTGGTGAAGATCGCACCGCGCGCCGTACACCTGCGAGAACGTTCCGCGCCGTCGCCCTGGGCCCTCGGAGCGGGGCGCACATCCGCTCCGTACGCCCGGCCGAGCGGCCTTCCGGCCGTTGCCGCACGGAGACATCCCCGTCGACGAACCCGGAAGCACATCCTGTACGTATGGAGGGGGAGACCCCTCCCCGACACCGGACCCCCACAAGGACTGACCCGTGATCACCTCGCCCTCGCCCCTCGTCCCCGTACCGATCCCCGACCGTGTGGCCGCGATGATCGGTTCCTGTCTGCCGCTGCACGTCCTTCAGGCGGAGGTCGACGCCGACTGCGCGGCGCGCGAGGTGCTCCGGTTCCGTGGGCCGCTGTGCGCCGAGGACCACGCGGACCGCGAGCACGCCCTGTCCACGCTAGCCCGGGCCAACAAGGTGCTGGCGAAGCATCACCCGCTGCTGCCGGTGCTGCCGCGCTAGCACCACCCGGCTGCCGGCGGCACCCCCGCCCCGCATCACCCACTGACGGCGGGCGCTGCCCCGCCGGCGCCACCCGCTGACGGCTGGCACTGCTCCGTCGGCATCACCCGCTGACGGCCCTGCTGCCCCGCCGGCACACCACACCCTGCTGCCCGCGCGCTCCGCCGGCACTCCACCGGCAGACGGCCCCTACTCCGTTCGGGGCGCCGCCCCGCCGCCGCACCGGTTCGGCCGTCCCCCACATGCGGGCGGCCCCACCCGGTGTGAGGCTGCGAGAGTGACCACCACCAGCGAAGCCGCGCCCGCGCCCCCGGCCGCCGGGCCCCCCGTGCTCGACAGTCGCCGTCGCAACATCGTCTTCGGCACGATCATGCTGGGTGTACTTCTCGCCGCGCTGGACCAGACGATCGTCGGCACCGCGCTGCCGACCATCGTCTCGGACCTCGGTGGCGCCGCGCACATGTCCTGGGTGGTCACCGCCTACCTCCTGGCCGAGACGGTCGCCACCGTGCTCGTCGGCAAGTTCGGTGACCTGTTCGGGCGCAAGGTGATCTTCCAGATCTCCGCGATCATCTTCATCACCGGCTCGTTCCTCTGCGGCCTCGCCACCAACATGACCCTGCTGATCGTCTGGCGCGGACTGCAGGGCATCGGCGCCGGCGGTCTGATGGTCACCTCGATGGCGCTGATCGCCGATGTGATCCCGCTACGGGAGCGCGGCAAGTACCAGGGCGCGATCGGCGCCGTCTTCGGCGTCTCCACCGTCATCGGCCCGCTGCTCGGCGGGCTCTTCACCGACCATCTGACCTGGCGCTGGGCGTTCTACGTCAACGTCCCGATCGCGATCCTGGTGGTGATCGCCGCCGCCCGAACGATCCCCTCCGTACGCTCCGCGAGCAAGCCGATCATCGACTACGCGGGCATCGCGCTGGTCGCGGCGGGCTCCAGCGCCCTGATCCTGGCGACCAGTTGGGGTGGCAACGAGTACGCCTGGACGTCCGGCGTCATCATCGGTCTCTTCGCCGGCGGGCTGATCGCGCTCGCGCTGTTCTGCTGGGTGGAGACCCGGGCCGCCGAACCGATGCTGCCCATGCGGCTCTTCGCCAATCCGGTGTTCACCGTCTGCTCCGTGCTGAGCTTCGTCGTCGGCTTCGCCATGCTCGGTTCGATGACGTTCCTGCCCACCTACCTGCAGTACGTCGACGGTGACTCGGCCACCGTCTCAGGCATCCGCACGCTGCCGATGGTCATCGGTCTGCTGATCGCGTCGATCTACAGCGGCAATGTGGTGAGCAAGACGGGCTCCTACCGGATCTTCCCCATCGTGGGCTGTCTGGTGATGGGGGTCGGCCTCTTCCTCCTGTCCCTGATGGGCACGGGGACGAGCGCCTGGCTGGAGTCGCTGTACATGTTCGTGCTCGGCGTCGGCATCGGTCTGTGCATGCAGGTGCTCACCATCGCCGTGCAGAACACCGTGGAGTACGCCGATCTCGGCACCGCCACCTCGGGCGTCACCTTCTTCCGTACGCTGGGAAGCTCCTTCGGCACCGCCGTCTTCGGCACGATCTACACCAACTCCCTGGAGCCCAACCTGGCCCGGGGGATCCGCGAGGCCGTCGCGATCGCCGGACCCGGCCAGGACCCGGCGGCGATCGCCACGGCCGCGACCAGCCCGTCCGGCGTCCACGGGCTGCCGGACGACGTGGCGGCGCCGATCGTGCAGGCGTACGCGGACACCCTGCACACCGTCTTCCTCTGGACGGTGCCGGTCGCCGCGATCGGCTTCGTCGTGGCGCTGTTCCTGAAGCAGGTGAAGCTCCGGGACACGGCCCGGGCCTCGGCACCCGACATGGGCGAGGGCTTCGGCTCCCCCACCACCGCCGGCGACTCGGCCAAACTGCTCGAACTCTCCGTCGGAAGGATCCTGCGGAAGACGGACTTCGAGACCGCCCGCCGGATCGTCGCCGACTCCGACACCCGGCTCGACACGGCGGGCGCGTGGGCCGTGATGCAGGTGGAGCTCTACACCCGGATCGTCGGGCACGCGAGCCTCGGGCTCGTCTCGGCCGGCCGGCGGGTGCCTCCGGAAGTCCTGCTCCCGGTCTTCGACCGCATGGTCGACGAGGGGTTCCTGACCCGCGACGGCAATCTCCTCTCGCACACCCCGGCGGGTAAGCGGGAGGCCGAGGTCATCACGCACGCCTGGGGCGACTGGCTCAGCGGCCAGGTCGAGCGGGAGCGCGGGCGGCCGAGCGGGCCCGAGCTGCGGGCGGCGACCGACGCCATCGCGAAGAAGCTGATCGCCGAGGATCTGGCGACCGGGCTGCCGAGGGGCAGGCGGGAACTGGAGGGCGCTACTCGATGAACTCCCCGTCGACATAGACCCAGGCGCCTTCGTGGCGGGCGAAGCGGCTGCGCTCGTGGAGCGCACCGGGGGCGCCGCCGTGGGTGTAGGAGGCGACGAACGTGACCGTTCCGGCCTGGTGGAAGGCCGAGCCGTCGCCGGTGTCCCGGATCTCGAGGCCGGTCCAGCGCATCGCGGAATCGAAGTCGACCTCGGACGGCCGGGTCTGCGGGGCCCAGGTGCGCAGCAGATAGGCCTCGTCGCGGACGACGAAGGCGCTGTAGCGGGAGCGCATGAGCAGTTCGGCGGTGGGCGCGGCGGCCGATCCGGAGTGGAAGCGTCCGCAGCAGTCGCCGTAGGAGGCGGTCAGTCCGCAGGGGCACGGCGAGTCCGTGGTGATGCGGGGGGACGGGGGGTTCTTGCGCGTGGTGCGTCGGGCCATGGGGCCATTGTGTCCTGCGCCCCCTAGGGGGCGGGATCGAGCCATGTGCGCGGGGCGGCTCGCGCGACTCTTCCGGGGGCAGGGGGGCGACCGTATGCTCCTGCGCCGGACGTGATGGTTACCGCCGGTAAAGGGGTCGGGGCATGGATCGTACGGACGAGAGCGCAGGGAGCAACGGGAGTTCGCGCCGGGCCTTCGTGGCGGGCGCCGCGGCCGTCACCGGGGCGGTCGCCGTCGGAGCCCTGCCGGCGACCGCGGCGCGGGCCGCCGAGGCGGGAGAAGCCGGGCCCGGGGCGGCGGCGCCCCACTCCGTCGCCGTCCTCGGCGGTGGCGTCGCCGGCCTCACCGCCGCCCACGAACTGGCCGAACGAGGCTTCCGCGTCACCGTCTACGAGCGCCGGGCGCTCGGTGGCAAGGCCCGCTCGATGGATGTGCCGGACAGCGCGCGCGGTGCCCGGCAACCGCTCCCCGCCGAGCACGGCTTCCGCTTCATCCCCGGGATCTACCACAACCTCCCCGACACGATGCGGCGCATTCCCTTCCCCGGGAACGCCAACGGCGTCTGGGACAACCTCGTCGCCCCGGCCGAGATGGCCTTCGCCCGCACCGGCCGCGAGGACCTGCGCATCCCGCTGCCGTGGCCCGGGCACCGGCCCGCCGAGCTCACCCTCGACGAGATCCGCCGCGCCCTGACCGCCCTCCTGGAGACCGCTCGCTCCATCCCCCTCCACGAGGCCGCCTACTTCGTCAACCGGTTCCTCGTCTTCCTCACCAGCTGCGACGAGCGGCGCGACCGGACCTGGGAGGCGACGCCCTGGTGGGAGTTCCTGCGGGCCGAGCGGATGAGCTACGACTACCAGCGCATCCTCGCCGTCGGACTCACCCGCAACATCGTGGCGACCAAGGCCGAGGAGGCCAGCACCCGCACGGTCGCCACTCTCCTGGAGGCCTTCGCCTTCAACGCGCTCGGGCGCGGCGCGGACGGGCCCCTCGACCGGATCCTCGACCTGCCCACGAACGAGGCGTGGATCGACCCCTGGGTGACCCATCTGACCGGCCTGGGCGTGGAGTTCCGTATCGGCTGGACCGTACGGGAGATGGCGTACGACTCCGCCGCCGGGCGGATCTCCGCCGCCGTGATCGAGGACCCACAGGGGGTGCGCCGCTCGGTGACGGCCGACCACTACGTCTCCGCGATGCCGGTGGAGCACGCGCGACGCACCTGGGGAGCCGCGCTGCGGGCGGCGGATCCTCAACTGGCGCGCTGCGACCGGCTGGAGACGGACTGGATGACGGGCATCCAGTTCTATCTGACCGAGCGGGCCCCGCTCCTCGCGGGCCATGCCAACCTGATCGACTCCCCCTGGTCCCTGACGTGCATCCAGCAGGCCCACCACTGGCCGACGCGTGACTTTCCCGCCGACTACGGCGACGGGTCGGTCGTCGACTGTCTCTCGGTGGACGTCTCGGAGTGGGACCGGCCGGGGATCCTCTACGGCAAGACGGCCAAGCAGTGCACCCGGGCCGAGGTCGCGCGCGAGGTGTGGGCGCAACTGAAGGCCGGGTTCAACGACACCGGCCGTACGGTGCTGAAGGACGGCGCCCTGCACTCCTGGTTCCTGGACCCGGGCGTGGACGGCCTCGGCACCCCGAACCCGACCAACGACGACCAGCTCCTGATCCACCCGGTCGGCACCTTCCACAACCGCCCGCAGGCCGCGACGAAGGTCCCGAACTTCTATCTGGCCGGCGACTACGTGGCCGTCGACATCGACCTCGCCACCATGGAGGGCGCCAACGCCTCCGCCCGGCAGGCCGTGAACGCGCTGCTCGACCGTACGGGTTCGACGGCCGCACGCTGCACGGTCCAGCCTCTGTTCCGCGCACCCGAGCTGGAGTCGCTCAAGCGGCACGACCGGCTGCGGTACCGGCTCGGCCTGCGCAACGCGCTCGACGTGGGGTGAGCCGGCGAACCCCTCAGGGGCGGTAGCGCAGCGGATGGTCCTCGGGGACCTCGACGACGACGATCTCGACGCCGTCGGGGTCCGCGACCCACATCTCGACCAGCCCCCAGGGCTCGGTCACCGGCTCCCGCAGGATCTCGACGTCACGGCCGAGGAGCTCCTGGTGCACCGCCCGGACATCCGCCACCTGGAGCCAGATGCGCAGCCGGGACGGGACCTCGGTCGGGGCGGCGCGACCCGAGACCTCCAGGAAGCCCCCGCCCAGGAAGTAGACGGTGCCCCGGTCGGGTCCGGTGCCGAACTCGCGGTACACCGTGAGCCCGATCAGGTCTCCGTAGAAGCGGCGGGTGCGGTCGGGATCGGTGGGCCGGAGCAGAATCCGGCTGCTCAGTACGTGCACAGCAGTAGCGTACGACCATGAAACTGACGATTCTCGGAGGCGGCGGATTCCGGGTCCCGCTCGTGTACGGCGCCCTGCTCGCGGACCACGCCGAGGGGCGGGTCACCCACGTGACGCTGCACGACCTCGACGGCGCACGGCTCTCGGCGATCGCCCGTGTCCTCGCCGAGCAGGGCGCGGGGGTGCCGGACGCCCCTTCGGTGACGGCGACCACGGATCTGGACGAGGCGCTGCGCGGAGCGGACTTCGTCTTCTCGGCGATCCGGGTCGGCGGTCTGGAGGGTCGGGCGGCGGACGAGCGGATCGCGCTGGCCGAGGGCGTTCTCGGCCAGGAGACGGTGGGCGCGGGCGGGATCGCGTACGGGCTGCGGACGGTACCGGTCGCCGTGCACATCGCGCGACGGGTCGCCGAACTCGCCCCGGACGCCTGGGTCATCAACTTCACCAACCCGGCCGGTCTGGTGACGGAGGCCATGTCCCGGGTGCTCGGCGACCGCGTCGTCGGCATCTGCGACTCCCCCGTCGGCCTCGGCCGTCGGGTCGCCCGGGTCCTCGGCGCGCATCCGGACGAGGCGTGGATCGACTACGTCGGTCTCAACCATCTCGGCTGGCTGCGCGGCCTGCGGGTCGCCGGCCGCGACGAGCTCCCTCGGCTGCTGGCGGACGAGCAGGCGCTCGGCTCCTTCGAGGAGGGCCGGCTCTTCGGCCCCGAGTGGCTGCGCTCGCTGGGCGCGATCCCCAACGAGTATCTGCACTACTACTACTTCAACCGCGAGGCCGTCCGCGCCTATCAGCAGGCCGAGCGGACCCGTGGCGCCTACCTCCGCGACCAACAGGCCGGATTCTACGAGGAGATGGGCAAGCCCGACACGCCTCCGCTGGCCACCTGGCATCGGACGCTCGCCGACCGGGAGGCGACGTACATGGCCGCCAACCGGGAGGCCGCCGGGATCGGCGACCGCGACGAGGAGGATCTCGAGTCGGGCGGCTACGAGAAGGTGGCCCTGGCGCTGATGCGGGCGATCGCGCGCAACGAGCGGGCCACGCTGATCCTCAACGTCCGTAACGGCAGCACCCTTTCGGTTCTCGACGCGGACGCGGTGATCGAGGTGCCGTGCTTCGTGGACGCGGCCGGCGCCCATCCGGTGTCCGTGGCGCCGCTGCCGTACCACGCGGTGGGTCTGGTGACGGCGGTCAAGGCCGTCGAGCGCGAGGTGCTGGCGGCGGCGGAGAGCGGATCACGGGCCACGGCGGTGAAGGCGTTCGCACTGCATCCGCTGGTCGACTCGGTGTCCGTGGCCCGCCGGCTGGTCGACGGCTACACCGCCGGTCACGCGGAACTGGCCTACCTACGAAGCTGAAACGACTGTCCGACGAACATCTTTACGCCCCTGGGGGCGCGGCATACGCTCGCGCCCCATGGACTCACCTGGGATACGTCGCACACGTCTGAGAAGGGCGCTGGTCCGTCTCACCGCGGGCTGTCTGATGACCGCCGGTCTGGTGGGAGCGGGACCGGCGGCCGCCGACTCGTCCGGGGCCGTCGACGACGTCGTCGACACGGCGACCGTCGTTCCCGTACAGACCACAGGTCCCGCCGACAAGCGCTTCAACCTGGTCGTGATGGGCGACGGCTACACCGCCGAGGAGATGCCGGCGTTCCGGGCGGACGTCGAGAAGCACATGAACGTGCTGTGGAGCATCGAACCCTTCGCCTCGTACCGCTCGTACATCAACGTCTGGGCGGTGGAGGTCCCTTCGCCGGAGTCGGGCGTGGACTGCGACCCGGGGCTCGACGCGCCCCGGCGTGACACCCCGCTGAACATGGGCTTCTGGGGCGGCTGCAATCCGGGCAGTGTGCAGCGGCTGCTCACGGTCGACAGCGGGAGGGCGGCGTCCCTCGCCGACCTCGTCCCGGGCACGAGCGGCGCCAACCGGCAGATCGTGGCGCTGGCCCACAGCGACACGTACGGCGGCGCGGGCGGCAGTTATGCCACAGCGTCCGGCGGCAACGCGCTCTCCTCGCTGATCACCCCGCACGAGATCGGCCACTCGCTCGGCAAGCTCCAGGACGAGTACGACTACTACGCGCGCGGGGTCGCCGGCGGTCCGTACTCCGGCCCCGAGCCGACCTCGGCTCACCACACCCTGCTGACCGAGGAGCAGATGCGTGAGCAGCGCGCCAAGTGGTGGCGCTGGCTGGGCGAGCGGAGCGATGCGGGCGGTGTCATCGGCCGTTTCGAGGGCGGGCTCTACAGCACCAAGGGCGTCTGGCGGCCGAGCAAGCACTCGATCATGAAGACGCTCGGCTACGACTTCGACCAGGTCGAACGCGAGGTGATGGTCCAGGCGATCTCGGCGAAGGTGAACCTCGTGCAGCGGCACACGCCCAACACGGCGCCGATCGGGGCCGACCGGACGGTCTGGGTGGACACCCTGCACCCGCTGGGCGGTGAACTCTCCGTGGTGTGGCGGCTGGACGGCCGGACGATCGGGATCGGCGACACCCGGACCGTCGACCTGCGCCGCATGCACCTCTCCCCCGGGAATCACACCCTGACGGCGACGGTCAGCGACCCGACCCCGTTCGTCCGCGACCCCGCGGTCCGCGGTTCGGCCGCCCTGACCCGTACGGTGAGCTGGACGGTGAACCGCGCGTCGACCACACCCGAGGACGAGGTCGAGGCGGCGTTCACCGGCCACACGCCGACGACGTCGCCCGTCGGCGCGCGCTCGGTCGTCCACGCCGACACCACCCACCCGACGCGCGACACCCTCGCCGTCCGCTGGCGACTGGACGGCCGGACGGTCGACAACCCGGGCAACGACCGTGATCTGGACCTGCGTTCCCTGCGCCTCACCCCCGGCACCCACACGCTGACGGCCAGGATCCCTGGCAGTGACGCCGAGTTGAGGTGGACGGTGGACGCCCGTCCGGCGACGGGAGCGTACGAGCTGTCCGAGCCGCTGCGCACCGTGAGCCGGCCAGGCCGCCCGATCGAGTACGTCTACGACGGCGAGTTCACGATGAAACTGACCGCCAGGGACGATCAACCGGGCACCGTGGTCAGCCAGTTCCGGGTGGACGGCGACGGCTGGTACACGTACTACGGCTGGCCGACCGACGCCGACGCGCCGTTCCGCTTCTCGCCGAGCGGCACGGTCATCGACGATCTCGTCTACGGCAAGCTGGGCAGAAGCCGGGCGGTCCCGTGGGACGACGCGACGCCGGACTACGGGACGCACACGGTCGAGTACCGCTCGATGGACGCGGCGGGCAATGTGAGCGCGGCGAAGTCGTTCCTGGTGACGCTGGTCGAGCCGCGCGGCTGACGGACGCGCGGCGCCGGCCGACGCGTGGAGGCGCGCGGCCGACGGGACGCCGACCGACGTACGGAGGCGCGCGCGGCGGACCACGTACCGACCTACCTACGGAGGCCCGCGGACCATCGGGTCCGCCCACCGACGTACGGAGGCCCGTGGACCGGACGGTCCGCGGGCCTCGATGCCTACCGGCCGTCCGTCAGGCCTTGCGGCCGACCGCGGCCCAGCCCGGGATGGGGTCGTCGCCCTGGACCGGGACGGCCTCGCCCAGCTCCGGGTGCCACTCGGCGGTGAGCGAGACACCGGGATCGACCAGCTCGAGACCGTCGAAGAACGCGGCCAGCTCGTCCCGGGAGCGCGGCCGCAGAGTCAGCCCGCGAGCCTTGTACATGCCGACGGCCTTCGCCGCGCCCTCCGGGTCGAAGTCCCCCGTGACATGCGAGAGGACGACGTAGCTGCCCGGCGCGAGCTTGTCGACGAGCTTGCCGACCAGGTCGTAGGCCCCGTCCTCGTCCCCGACGAAGTGCAGCAGGGCGAGCATCGACAGGGCTATGGGCTTGCCGAAGTCAAGGACCTTTCCGGCCCTTTCGAGGATGAGTTCAGGGTCGCGGGCATCCGCCTGGATGTACTCGGTGGCCCCTTCGGGCGTCGAGCGCAGCAGGGCGGCCGCGTGCGCGAGCACGATCGGGTCGTTGTCGCAGTAGACGATCCGGGAGTCCGGCGCGGCCTCCTGGGCGATCTGGTGCAGGTTGGGCTCGGTGGGGATGCCCGTACCGATGTCCAGGTACTGCCGTACGCCGTGGGCGCTGAGCCAGCGTATGGCGCGGTGCATGAACGCACGGTTGACCCGCGCCATGTCCCGGCCCCGCGCGTCGACGGTGAGCAGTTGCCTGGCCATCTCCTCGTCGACCGGGTAGTTGTCCTTGCCGCCCAGGAACCAGTCGTACATCCGCGCGGGATGCGGCTTGCTGGTGTCGATCCGTACGGCTGCGGGGTCCTGGCTCATCGAGGCTCCTGGTCGGCGGAGAGAACTACGGGTATGAGAGCAAGAGTTACGCGACGGTAGGGGTGTGACGGAAGGGGTCAGGTGAGCAGAAAGTCGGCCTGACCGGATTTCGCTCCTTGGATGAAGGCGGCGATCTCTCCGTGGGTATAGATGAGCGCGGGTCCCTCAGGGTCTGCGGACTGTCGCACGGCGACTCTGCCGTCGGCCAGCTTCATGGCCTCCACGCAGTTGCCCCCGTTCCCGCCGCTCCACGGCTTGTGCCATCCCTCGGCACCGAGATCCGCGGCGGGCATGCCGTTGTATATGCGATCCATTCACAGCTCCTTGCGGAGATCCCGGAGGATCCTCTTCGTGCGTTGTGCAGTCGCGGCCTGGGCCGCCATGCGGTCCATGACCTCGAGATGAGAGGCCACCTCGGGGCGCGCGTCGAGATAGACGGCGCCGGTGAGGTACTCGCTGTAGACCATGTCCGGGAGTTCGGGCACGGCGAAGCGAAAAAGGACGAACGGTCCGTAGGTGCCGGGGTGGTGGCCGGACGCGAACTCCGCGATCTGCAGGGTGACGTTCGGCAGCTCGGACGCTTCGAGCAGCCGGTCGAGCTGGTCGCGCATCACTTCGGGCCCGTCGCCGACCGGTCGGCGGAGGACGGTCTCGTCCATGATCACCCAGAACTTCGGGGCGTCTTCCCTGGTCAGCAGGGACTGCCGCTCCATCCGCAGGGCTACATGACGTTCTGTCTCCTCGGCGTTCCCGGCACTGCTACCGCCGACGGCCCCGCTGCGCAGGATGGCGCGGGCGTATCCCTCGGTCTGCAGGAGACCGGGGACGAACTGCGGTTCGTAGGCCCGGATGAGGGCGGCCGCCCCCTCCAGGCTGACGTACATGGAGAACCAGCCGGGCAGCACGTCGTGGAACCGCTGCCACCAGCCGGGGAGATTGGCCTCCTCGGCGAGGGCGACGAAGCCCTCCGCCTCGGAGTCGGTGATGCCGTACGCCTTCAGCAGGAGCTGGACGTACGGGATCTTCAGCGCGACTTCCGCCGTTTCCATGCGTCGGATGGTGGCCGGAGCGACCCGGAGGACCTTGGCGGCCTCCTCCCGCTTCAGGCCGGCCCGCTCGCGCAGATCCTGCAGACGCTTGCCGAGAACGACCTGTCCCACCGTGGGGGCGGACCGCGGCTCGCTCACTCTCAGACCTCCCCGACGCACTGTTTTGGTTGAGTGTGCCATGAGCAGGGCCAGAGAGAACACAGCACTCTGCAATTTTCAGAGTGCCACTTGCCAAGTGTCCTCGACGGGAGCAGAGTATTCCGGTGAACCAGTACGTGCTGCTGCCGCGCGCCGCCACGGGGGCGACGTGCGGCACTGCTTACCCACTGTTGTGAGGACCGGTCGTGGCTTCTGGTAACGCGCTCCCCTCAGGTCTAGCGACCCCTCGCGTCATGACCCAGCGCCCACGAACCGACGTCTCCCGTCCCGGCCTCCGCCCCGATGTCCGCCGGTTCGCCTTCGAACTGCCGGCCCGCACGTCTTCCGTGTCGCGCGCCCGCAGACTGGCGGAGGAGCGGCTCATCCTCTGGGGCTGCGATCCGGAGATCCGCGACACGGTGACACTGATCGTCTCCGAGCTCGTCACCAACGCCGTCGTGCACACCGCGAGCACCCATGTCATCTGCGAACTGCGCGAGGGCGAAGAGCAGTTGCGCATAGCGGTACGGGACGAGGGCGGCGCGGGCGATCCGCGGATACGGGACTGCGGCGAGGAGGAGCGAGGGCGCGGACTGATGCTCGTGGACGGACTGTGCAGCGCGTGGGGTGCGGACCGTACGGGTCATGGAACGGCGCGGGTCGTCTGGGCCGAGCTGGCCCACGGCATGGGGCACACGTGCTGAGGTCGATGGCGACGCTCCTGACGCCGAGGTCGCGCAGGAGCACGGGGGACGACTCGACCCGTCTGGTCGTGCCACCGGGCTTCCGTACCGCTCTGGGCTGCGACGCGGTGGGCGTGCCGGCGCGCTACGGCTTCCGGATCCTGTCCCGGCTGCCCGCCAAGGGCTGTGTCTACGCGGACACCGACTGGTGGTGGTGGCTGGTCCCGACCGGCTCGGACCTGGAGCTGACCTGGCCGATGCCGGCCTGCTACGCCCCCGGCGCGGAGATCCCGGACCGCCGCCCCCGCCTGATCCACCGCCCCGACGGCACGTCGCCGTACACCCCGCCGATCCCCCTGTATCTGCTGGCCTGCCAGCTGACGGGAACCGCTCCTTCCTGGACCCTCTTTCCCACGCAGAGTGACGGCGTAATGTCGGAGCATGTTCACCCCTCAGGGCCCGACCGTCCGTGAGCTGGCCGTCCAGGCCCTCTCTTCGGTGGAGCACGGCTACGACCTGCTGGCGAAGAAGTTCGACGAGACCCCGTTCCGCACCCCGGACCGCGTCCTGGACCCGGTGACGGAGACCCTGCGCCCCCTGGGCCCCTTCGACAGGGGCCTCGACCTCTGCTGCGGCACCGGCGCGGGCCTCTCCGTCCTGCGATCCCTGTGCACAGGCCGCGTCACGGGCGTGGACTTCAGTACGGGCATGCTGACCGAGGCCCGCCGCGCCCATCCGAAGGCCACCCTGATCCGCGCGGACACCCTGGCCCTCCCCTTCGCGCCGGCCTTCGACCTGGCGGTCAGCTTCGGCGCCTTCGGCCACTTCCTCCCGGCGGAGCAGTCGAGACTCTTCGCGCAGACCCACGCCTCCCTCCGCCCGGGCGGCCTCCTCGCCTTCCCCCTCCCGGCACCTCCACGGGTCGGCTCGCGTCCGTACTGGACCCTGCTGGGCTTCGACGCGACGATGCGCGTACGGAACGCGCTGTGGCGCCCGCCCTTCGTCATGTACTACCGCACGTTCCGCCTGGCGGACGTGAGCGAGCGGCTGACGGGGGCGGGGTTCGAGGTGTCGCTGCTGCCGATCGAGGCGCTGGGGCGACGGGAGGACGGCAGCCCGCGATGCAGGCTGGTGGTGGCGCGGAAGCCGTAGCTCGCTTCGGGGAGCCGACGGACAACGACGAAGGCGGGTCGCGGCTCTTCAGCCACGACCCGCCTTCATATTTCTCCGGTGTCCGAGGGGGGACTTGAACCCCCACGCCCGATAAAGGGCACTAGCACCTCAAGCT